>OMRN01000454.1 GCA_900313265.1 uncultured Lachnospiraceae bacterium
ACATCCTCGGTATAAACAACATCACCGATGCGAAAATCTTCCGCTTTGGCGGAAAATTTAAGTGCCACGGGACCTCCTGCGGTTGCCGTGGTTTCGCCGCCCTGCTCCTGAATGCCGTCGATGGTGACTTCTCTTACCACATCCGCATCGCTTCCGGGATTGGAAACGAAAACTTTCGTTCCTTCAACTGCGGATCCGTCCATTTTTCCGATTAAAACGGTTTTGCCTTCTTCTTCATCCACAAGAATCTTTTCCACACCCATAACAAAAGAAGAAGATTTCACCTCTTTTTTCTCGGCTTTCTCCTTCTCCTTTTTTAATTCTTCCGGCGTTTTTGCGGAAACGGTAACCTCTTCCGGCTCATCCTCTTTATTCTTTTTTGACATCTTATCAAATAAACTCATTTGACAACTCCCCCCTGCTTTTAAAGGCGACACCGCTTTTTAAACTTAAAAGCAGTGCCGTCCGGTTCGCGTTCCCGAGGCGATTCGAACGCCCGACCCCTCGCTTAGGAGGCGAGTGCTCTATCCTGCTGAGCTACGGAAACGTAATACATTTATTCTAAAAAGCGACCGAACCCTGCATCCAGACGGTTCCCTTAAACCGCCGTCCGATTTCCGGTTCCCCTAAAAGGTCGTCTTTATGAATACAAACACTGAATAACAGTCCGTTGGCAACAATATCCATAATCCATACTTCTTCTCCGGTTATGGAATTGATATCCTCCGAAACATCCTTGATTTCTCCCAGTACGGCGTACTCATCACATTCGATTTCCGTCGGCATAAAATAACTGTCGACCAATGAGTAAACATCCTCGGATTTGGATTTCTCACACAGTATGGTATAAGTATCCATGTCTTCGATGACCATGTCTTCTTTTGACCGTTCATCTCCGAGATGAGCCATTCGCATCATGCGGTCCCTTTTGTTTCGCTTTTTTTCCGCCTCTTTATCGGAAATATTCTTTTCGATGGGAATCATAACCATCCCGTCTAAAGAAAGCGCACTAAGCGACAGATGCAGAATGTCGATGGGATTATTCTCAATATCATCCATTTCGGACAGATAATCGTTTCGGTTTTGTAAATGAAACTTAAGCGGCATCCCCAGACGATAATCATCGCAGATACCGATATAACTTTCTTTATCCATCTTTCTTCGAAAAACGATTTTTTCGGTAGAACTGATGGTGGTTGCCCGAAGAAACGGAATGGTCTCATCCGCAAAAATCTCTTCGGAACCCTGTGCGGTCGCCTCTAAGGTTCCCCGCATAATAAGACCGATGTCGCGTCCGAAAAACTTTCGGTATTCAACCTGCACGACTTCGTTTTTAGCAGCCGTGGCATTTCGATAATCCGCTTCTGTTACGATTTTGGACAAAAGTCTTTTAAAATTATCCCTCGTAAATTCATGGGAAAAACCGATTGCGCGCATATAATCATGCATGATTCTTCCTCCCATGACTTACGCATAATTTGTTTTAAAAAAACTTCACTTACCGGATTTCCGTCATTCCGCCCATATAAGGACGAAGTACTTCCGGAATTCTTACGCTGCCGTCTGCCTGAAGGTTGTTCTCAAGAAATGCAATCAGCATTCTCGGAGGAGCAACAACGGTATTGTTTAAGGTATGGGCAAAATACTTGTTTCCGTCCGCACCGTTTACACGAATCTTTAATCTTCTGGCCTGTGCATCACCTAAGTTGGAGCAGCTTCCCACCTCAAAATATTTCTTCTGTCTCGGGGACCATGCTTCCACATCAAAAGATTTCACCTTTAAATCCGCAAGGTCACCGGAGCAGCACTCCAAGGTTCTTACGGGAATATCCATGGAACGGAATAAGTCCACGGTATTCTGCCATAATTTGTCAAACCACATCGGGCTTTCTTCCGGCTTGCAAACAACAATCATTTCCTGCTTTTCGAACTGATGAATCCGGTATACACCGCGCTCCTCGATTCCATGTGCACCCTTTTCCTTACGGAAGCAGGGGGAGTAACTGGTCAGTGTTTTCGGAAGTTCCTCTTCCGGAATAATCGTGTCGATAAACTTACCGATCATGGAATGCTCGGAAGTACCGATTAAGTAAAGATCCTCGCCTTCGATTTTGTACATCATGGCATCCATCTCTGCGAAGCTCATAACGCCGGT
>OMRN01000033.1 GCA_900313265.1 uncultured Lachnospiraceae bacterium
CACGGTGTTTCATACACATACTGATTCTGTCCGACTAAATACATCACGGAATAATAGATTTTATGAACATAAAGAGCACCGTCCTCAACGGTATAATCCGGCTGATCGGTTTCCGGTGTGTCTTTTGCTGTAACCAAAGCAGATGTTCCCTCATCTTCCGGAGCATTCCCGGGTTCGCTTCCCAACGCGGAATTTGAACATGCAGTAATAATTAATATGCAACAACTTATCAAAAATGTCAGAATTTGTTTTTTCATTTTTCCCCATTTCATGCTTTGCTTTAGGCTACTCAGTTGGTCGTAACAGCAAGGCAAAAAAATAACCGCCCAGTCCTGCAAACCAGAGGCGGTTATTCTTTAACCAAATCATAATAGCGGGCAACCGTCTATCGGTAGCACCTTTTATGGTTAAATTATAACCGCAAACTATAAAATTGTCAATAAACTCAAACCTTCCGGACTTCTCCGGGTGCCTGTCACTTTTGGCCCAAAAGTGACAGGCACCTTGCAATTCGCTCCACTCTCTCGTCTTTTATATGCCACACGGTTTGTAGCGGCCATGGCAGATCCAGAATATACTCCCGGTCTTTCTCACTAAGAACCTCCAGTGATTTCTCAAAAGCTTTCCGGTTCTGATATAGTCGTTTGCCGAAATCGCAGGCTACATATTCGGGCTTGCAGTTTCCGTTATTATCACTGCTGTTGCCGGCATTACCGCAGCCGCTCTCCTCCTTCGAAACAACCTGCCGGAAACTGGTTTTTCCAAACCGGTCCTGCACTTTTTCATAGTGAACGCGCTTAGGGGCAGACTCTTCTTCCGGAGGTGTTAACCGTATCACACCGGTTTCAAGATAGTGTTTCCAGACAAGTTCCGCTATTTTTGTTTTTGAAAGCGGATAATCCAGTTTTTCTTTAATTTCACAAACCGTATATCCTTTGTCCGCCATCACGCGAACGGCTCCGCCTGCGGCGAAATCCACGGTAAAATCCGCCAATGCGTTTTGAAAATACTTCTCACTCATTCTATTGTACCATATCCTGTATTACAGAATATCATTAATATCCGACTTTATATTGTCTGCTTTCGGGCCATAAATAGCCTGAACTCCGTTATCAATCATTACTAATCCCAGAGCCCCCTCTTTCTTCCACGCATCCAAATCCGCCACTTTTGACGTGTCTTTAACCGTCACGCGAAGTCTTGTCATACAGGCATCCACGAAATCGATATTCTTACGGCCGCCTAAAAGTGCAATAATCCGTTCCGCTTTGTCTTTCCCGGGAGATTTTTTCGTACTTCTGTCCTCTTCCGAACTGTCCGTATCCTCCGTGATTTCATTTCCGAAACGGCCGGGCGTTGCAAATTTGAATACACCGATCATAAAATACGCAACCCCGTAACCGATTCCGAAGAATACAATCACGGCGATAACAAAATTAATAATATCACCTGTCAGCCCGGCTTCTATCGCCAAAGGAATCCTTGTCAGCAGTTCAAGATTTCCGAAGGAATGAAGCCTTAAATGGATCACACCGGAGAGTGCAAATGCAAGTCCCTGAATAACCGCATACACAATATACAAAGGGAAGGCACAGAACATAAACATGAACTCTCCCGGCTCTGTTACACCGGTCAGAAAAATCGACAGGGCGGTCGAGATAAACATGGAATTATATTTTCTCCTCTTTTCCTTTTCGATTCGTAAATACATTGCCAGCAGTATTCCGTTTAATAATCCTGTCGCACCAATCATCTGACCGACTTTAAAACGGGCCGGTGTTACCGTGGTAAGCAACTCATTGTATGCCTGCATATTGCCCGCTTTCTTTAAATTGATTAAATCCGTAACCCATGCAAGCCACAGCGGATCCTGCCCGTAAACCTGCGTTCCGGCGTTCGGTCCCGTCAGAATTGTATAAGTACCGCCGAATGAAGTATAGTTCATCGGAATGGTCAGCATGTGATGAAGACCAAATGGCAGTAACAATCGTTCCAGTGTTCCATAGATAAACGGTGCCAGAATCGAAGATGTATCGGAAGAATCCGCAATCCAGATTCCGAACCGGTTGATTCCCGTCTGAACAACAGGCCAGACCAGACTTAATAACAATCCTGCCAGGGCAGAATAAAACATAACTACTAAAGGAACAAATCTCTTGCCGTTAAAGAAGGATAAAGCATCCGGCAATCCGGAAAAATTATAAAACCGGTTATATACGATTGCGCCTAAGAAACCGGCAACGATTCCGACAAAAACACCCATATTTAACGCCGGCTTATTTAAGACATTTACAAAATAGTTCGCCACAACCATTTCATGTCCTAAAATATCATGGACGACAGCGGTCGGATCATTAAGCATCTGAATATCAACGCCGTATACCGTTCCCGTAATAATATTAATCACACAATAGGAAATAATGGCAGCAAAAGAACCTCCTGCACGGTCTCTCGCCCATGTTCCGCCGATTGCCGCCGCAAAAAGAATACTTAAATTATTGATAATAGCCCAGCCAATGGCGGAAATAATCGATCCGATGGTAAATGCAACCGGAACGTTCGAACAGGTTGAGGTAATGATGCTTCCGATACTGATCATAAGACCGGCCGCCGGCATGACGGCAATTACGGCCATCAGCGTTTTTCCGAGTTTCTGTAAAAAATCAAAATTAATTCCGGATTTCTTTTTCTTCTTATTTTTGCCGGCAGTTTTACCTGTTTTGTCTAACCCTTCTTTATCCGTACTGTCAGCATTATTTGAATCATCTGCTTTATCTGCATTATCTGCTTTATCCACACTATCTGCTTTATCCGCATTGTCTGCTTTATTCTCATTGCCATTATTCTCCGGCAGATTTACCGTCCCGGTCAAAATGATATCGCCCGGCTTTACGTCCCCGTAAACGGGATATTCAAGATTATCCAAAGTTATATCCGAACCGTCACATATAACAACCGGTGAAACAGTTTTTAAATTCTGTGATTTCAAATACTCAAGATCAACTTCTGCTATCGGATCTCCGGCTTTTACACTGTCACCGTCTTTTACAAGCGCTTTGAAACCTTTACCGCCAAGAGTCACTGTTTCAAGACCGATATGAATCAAAATATCGATTCCTTCATTACTTGTGATTCCATATGCATGGAGCGTTTCAAAAACCGTTGTTACGGTTCCGTCCACCGGGCTGAAGATTTTTCCGTTTGACGGGACAATCGCAACACCGTCCCCTGCCATTTTTTCGGAAAAAACAGGATCCGGAACTTCCGTAATCGGAATCACTTCTCCCTCCATAGGCGAATAAAGATTAAAAGGATTCATTGTTTTTTTCGTTTCCTCCGTTGTTCTTATCTGAAATGTATGACGAATCATTTTAATTATACACTTTTTTTCGATGTTTTCCCGAAATATTCGTGAATTCTATCCATTTACTCCGGACTTTGTCCATGGTTTAATTGTATTCGACCGGTTTAATTGAATTTGAATCGTTTATTTGGACTTGAATCGCTAAAATCAATTGGTAATACATATAAAATCGGAATTCGGAATCGGAACACTATGAAACACACCAAAGACATGACCAAGGGAAGCCCTCTTTCGGCACTGATTCTCTTTTCTCTGCCGCTCATACTGGGTAACCTTTTTCAGCATTTCTATAACCTGATGGACATCGCCATCGTCGGCAACAACCTCGGCGACTACGCTCTTACCGCGGTCGGCGCCACAAGTGCGCTCTACGGCCTTTACATCAGTTTAACCTTCGGCTTTACAAACGGTTTTTCCTTAACGATTGCGCATCAGTTCGGTGCCGGAAACATTCCGAATGTCCGGAAGAACATTGCTCATTCCCTGAAACTCAGCCTTCTCGTGGCGCTGATTTTAACGGCCGTTTCGATTTTTACCACACGCCCTCTTCTGACGCTGTTACAGACGCCGGACATTGATTTATCCTACCGTTATATTTCGGTAATTCTTTTCGGCCTTATTTTTACGGTCACCTACAACATGTTTTCCGCAATTCTCCGTGCGGTCGGGAACTCCCTGGCTCCGCTGATTTTCTTAATCATCGGATCCCTTTCCAACGTCGCCATGGATTTTATTTTTATAAAATTTTTAAACATGGGCGTATTCGGCGCCGGACTTGCCACGGTTCTTGCCCAGGCAATCTCCTCTGTATTAAGCGCCGTGTATTTTTTCCAAAAATGCAAAGGCCTCATTCCGACCAAAGAGGAACTTTACTACGATGGCAAAGTCATCCGGAGACTGATTGCGAACGGTGTTTCGATGGGACTGATGTTTTCGATTGTTTCCATCGGCTCCATTACACTTCAGTATGCGGTTAATTCCCTCGGCCCCGACACCATCGCGGCCCACACCACCGCCCGTAAAATCGATGAGATGATGATGTTATTTTTCTTTCCCTTAAGCACGGCATCCGCCACCTTCTGCTCGCAGAATTACGGAGCCGGCAAAATCGACCGCATAAAAAAAGGCATTCTTACCGCATTCGCCATAAGTACGGTTGTTTCATGCATTATGATTACCGTCACTTATCTTTTCGGAGAAAATCTGGTGCGGATGGTCAGCGGCAGTTCCAATGAAGAGCTGATCCGCTTAAGCACGCTTTATTTAAAGTGCAATATTCCGTTTTTCTTCTTTTTGTTCATTCTGGTCATCTTAAGAAGTTCCCTGCAGGGCATCGGAAACAAAATCCTGCCCATTACGGCCAGTTTAACGGAGCTTGGCGGCAAAGTCATCGCCTCATTGATTTTTGTGCCCTTATTCGGCTATCTGGGCATTATTTTCTGTGAGCCAGTCATCTGGATCGTCGGCGCAATTATCGTGGGAATCACTTTCCTTGTTACGATGCATAAGCTGAATCGTAATAAAGTTTCCACCGCCGATTCTTTATAAGCGCGAATATCTTCATTTAAAAAATTAGCTCATTATCCAAAAAAGCGGGAAATAGATACGTTTCTATAGTATAATATGGTTGTTTATCACAATTGTAAAAGGAGAACAAAAATGAGAAAAAGAAAACTTCTGCCCGTTTCACTCGCGCTGACGCTGAGCCTTTCCCTTATGCTCGGCGGCTGCAACATCCTTCAGAATCCGGGCAACAATACCCCTGAAACCCCTTCGGGAAGCACGGTTACTTCGGAAGTTCCGGATATTGAGAATCCGAGCGAATCGTTGAATTCCGACTGGGAAAAGCCCTCCGAAATCGCGGAGGAAGAATTAACCGCACAGTGCGGCAGTTTTGTCCAGTACGACGGAAAAATCCTGTTCCGCATGTATAACGATTCTTCCGTTGACGGTATCGGACTTTTCGGAAAATTCTCCGAAATGGGATATCCGTATCTGCCGAATGCGCTTTATACTTTTGATCCGGCAAATCCCGCGGGAAAAGCCGAATATCTCTGCGACGACATGGGCTGCGACGACCTTTATCTTGTCGGCGATACGCTCTACAGCATGGCCGCTAATCAGGATACCTCCTGGCGTGTAACAAAAAGAAAACTGCCGGACGGTGACGCGGTTGATATCTGTAACGGGATGATGATCGGATTTTCCCCGGACGGAAAAACCTTTATTACCGGCGATTACTCGGGTGATTATTTAGATACCGGTGACGGTTCGGCACCCGATGCTTACTATACCGTTCGCAAAACATCCGATGACACAAACGGAATCGGTCTTTTCTTCCACGGAGACAGCAATTACGGTGATTTTATCGGAATGGATGATAAACATGCCTTTTTTGCAAGTTATCTGGCGGATGGCGGTGATTATATTCTTTATCAGTTCGATTACTCCGGAACCTGTACCGCACTGGCAAAAATTGATTTTGACGATACCTTCTCCGCTGCTTTTGAAGGCAAACCGGTAATTCAGGATGATAAGATTTCTTTTACCGCGAACAGTTATGAAGGAACCGGCGGTTTCTACGGCGGAACCGCTTATATCGAAGTTCCCGTCGATCCGACCGATTCGGGAAGCCCCGATCCTCTTTATGAAGCCAAGATCGAATATTACCATCCGGAAGATCCGAATGAAACACCGGAGAATAAGAAAGTTCCCGAAGCGATTTCCGATTATGAAATCCCCTATGCTGCGAACGGAAGCGGTTTTGCCAGAGTTTTACAGTATTTCGATGAACTGCCGGAAGGATACTTCTTTGTAATGAATGACTGCCACCGTGATCCCCAGGAGGATATCGGATGGCGTGAAGCATACTCCTATTTAAACAGCCGTTACTTCTTCATGCCTCAGGACAGCGACGATCCGATTGAAATCGCAGCCTCCTATGCTCCTGCCGGAACCGTGAACGGAATCATGGATATCGATTACAGGGACATGGCTCCGACGCTTGATGTTTTTGCGCAGTTTGTAGGAAAACCCGGTGAAAAACCCGAGGGACTCTTATATGAAACAGCCGTTATCTCCGGACCGGAAGCTCCCGTTGAGTACAGCGGATTCTACTGTTATGCGGAATTTTCGGATGATCTTAAATACGAACATCCCGTAAACGGCGACATCTATGAATTCACGATTGACGGAATGGATGAACTGGTTAAGGATTATAATGTAAAAGAGATTTACATCTCTTCTCTTCCGAAGATGGAAGAATATCTCGGTTATGAAGTAAA
>OMRN01000073.1 GCA_900313265.1 uncultured Lachnospiraceae bacterium
GCAGCAGGCTCATCCTTCTTCTGAGGGAACTCAACAGGCTCCATCATCTGTCCGAGCATACCGTCGGAAAGAATCATTGCGGGAACTCTGTATTTTTCACCAACTTCATAAGCGAGGGATACAAAATCCACCATCTCCTGAATTGTGGAGGGTGCTAATACGAAAAGCTGAAAATCGCCGTGTCCGAGTGCCTTGGTTGCCTGCCAGTAATCGGACTGGGAAGGCTGGATACCGCCAAGTCCCGGGCCGCCACGCTGAACGTTGATAATCAGTGCGGGAAGATCGGAACCGCCGATATAAGATACGCCTTCGCTCTTCAGACTGATTCCGGGTGAAGAGGAAGATGTCATTGCACGTACACCTGCGCTGGTTGCGCCGAGTACCATGTTAACTGCTGCAATTTCAGACTCTGCCTGAAGGAATACGCCGCCTTCCTTCGGTAAGCGCTTGGACATATATGCTGCAACTTCCGTCTGCGGCGTAATAGGATAACCGAAGTAATGCTTACAGCCGCACTGGATTGCAGCTTCTGCCAAAGCCTCGTTTCCTTTCATTAAAACTTTCTCTGCCATTTTTGTCTCCTTCCAGTGAAAAAATCACTACAAAACTCTTTTATCACCGCTTCCGCGGCCGGTTAAAATCTAACGTTCCACCTTAATGGCTACATCGGGACACATTAATGCGCAGGACGCACATCCGATGCACTGCTCCATATCGGTCATGGTTGCGGGATGATATCCTTTTGCGTTAATATGGTCTTTTGCCAGTTCCAAAAGGTTCTTGGGGCAGGCAGCAACGCACATTCCGCATCCCTTACAGATGGTTTCGTCGATGGTAATTTGTGCCATATTCTAATCCTCGCTTTCTTCCGGTCAAATTCCCGGATAATCTCTATAACACTACAACTTTAACAAAATTTATTCCCAGGGAGCCTTCACGTAAATCTCCACCGGATACCAGTTTACGTCTTCCTTCGCCATTTCCGTTTTGGTCTTTTCATCTTCGGCAAGATCCTTCGGAATGGTCACCGCCTTCAGCGGAAGGTCCAGAATCTTTGCGGTTTCCTTTGCATAAGGAAGTGCATTTTTCACGGTTTCCCAGGTTGTTTCCTTCTTCAGATGGGAATTCGCAACCACCGCGGATGCCCTGCACCGGGAAGCCTCTTCAATTTCTTTTAAAACCTGCGCAGTCTCTTCGGGTGTGGCGGTTAAGTTCCTGTAATGATTGATGAGATAAATCATCTCATAGTTTACCGCCGCCAGCTGCTCGTGATATCTGCCGAGCACCACGCTTCCCGCGTCGTCTCCGCCCACGTCCATCACGACATCACGGTCGGTTTCAAACACGAGGTTCATTTCTGCCGGAAGTGCGGGAGTTTCCACATTGGTATTCGCAAACATCGGTGCGATTACCTGAATTCCCTTTTCCTCAAGCATATCCTTGTATCCGGAAGACAAAAAATACGGATTGACCAAATCGAGGTCCATCAGAATCACTTTTCTGCCCTGCTTTGCAAGGTCCAGTGCAAAATTAATGGAATAATTGGATTTGCCACAGCCGTAATGACCACAGATAATATAAAATTTTCGATCGGCCATAACGGTGCACTCCTTTTATTCACACACAGAAAACAAACCGCGACCCGCCCCAATACCCCTTTACGTGCGAATTGCAGTTTGCGTTCTAAACAGACACTTATCAATTTTAACACGAATACTACTCGTGTTCAACAGAAATTATTTCTTACAGCATTCTTCGAATACTGGTAAATGACCTGTAACCGATGTTGGAAATTTTGATTCCGCTTGCCGTGGAACTCGCGTGAATGATTTTACCGTTTCCAAGATACAATGCCACATGTCCGGGATAAACCACGACATCGCCCGGTTCCGCTTCCGCATAGGATACGGCGCGTCCCTGGGTGGACTGGTAATCTGAACCCGGAGAAATGGAAATTCCGAAATGTGCATATACAAGCGAAGTAAATCCGGAGCAGTCCGTTCCGGTAATCAGCGAACGACCCGCATGTTTGTAGGGATTTCCAAGGAACTGAATCGCATACATGCAGATTTCCTTACCCCTTGCAGAGCCCGGAGCCGAAGTAATCACACCCGTATCGATGGTGTACTGCGCTCCGTGGAATTTGGCATTGGGGCCTGCGGATACAATGTTTCCGGTCGTTATGGCGGTTCCGCCGACAGCACCCGTGGGAGTAATGGTTCCGACAGGATTGGAAACCGTATTCGTTTTCTTCTGTTCCGTCAGGTTCTTGCGCTCCTGCTCAATCTTTTTCACTTCCGCATTCTGCTTTCTGATCTGTGCGGAATAGGTTTCCGCCTGTCTTCTTGCAGCGGTAATCTGGCTTTCGTAATCCGCGGAAACCGCACGGAGATTGGCAACCTTCGCATCCAGTTCGCTCTTCTGGCCCGCAAGGTCGTCTCTTTCTGCCTCAAGTTCGAGTTCCTGCATTTCCAGATTTTCCTTCATTTCCTGAACCTGTCTCTTGGTTTCCTTGTACTCTGCAAGGAGTTTCTGGTCATACTGGTAAACTTTCTCGATATATTCCGCGTTGGATAAAAATTCACTCAGGGAAGATGACATTACGAGCAAGGATACGTAGTTGGTATCGCCCTGCTCATACATACATTTGATACGGGTCTTGGTGGACTCGTACTGCTTATTTTCACGCTCCTGTGCAGCCGCCAGCTCAATCTTTGCTTCGGTGATGGCCTGCTCGGTAGCCATAATGTCTTCCTCAAGGATATTGA
>OMRN01000100.1 GCA_900313265.1 uncultured Lachnospiraceae bacterium
ATTCAGGAAAAGGAGAGAAGAGTATGAATTACAGAGAACAGTTTGATTTTTGGCTTGCTGACGATTATTTTGACGAGGCTACGAAAGCGGAACTTCTCGCCATTCGTAACGACGACAAGGAAGTGGAGGACCGTTTCTACAAAGATCTGGAATTCGGTACAGGAGGACTTAGAGGCGTCATCGGTGCCGGTACCAACCGTATGAATATTTATACCGTAAGAAAGGCATCCCAGGGACTTGCCAACTATATCATTAAGAATAATGCACAGGATAAGGGCGTTGCCATTTCGTATGACAACAGAAGAATGTCTCCCGAATTTGCGGATGAGACCGCTCTCTGCCTTGCGGCAAACGGAATCAAGGCATATGTTTTCGATGCTCTTCGTCCGACACCGGAGCTGTCCTTTGCGCTTCGTACCTTAAAGTGCACCGCCGGCGTCATGGTTACGGCCAGCCACAATCCTCCCGAGTATAACGGCTACAAGGTTTACTGGGAAGACGGCGCACAGGTTACACCGCCTCATGACGAAAGCATTATCGGTGAGGTGAATGCGATTACCGATTATCACACCGTAAAAACCATGGACAAAAAAGAAGCCATCGAAAAAGGCCTTTACAATGTCATCGGTTCCGAAATCGACGATTTATACATGGTGGAACTTAAGAAGCAGATTATCCATCCGGAAATCATTAATCAGGCAGCCGAGGATATCAAAATCGTTTATACCCCGTTCCATGGAACCGGAAATGTACCGGTACGCCGCATCTTAAAGGAACTCGGATTTAAGAATGTTTATGTGGTTCCCGAGCAGGAACTTCCCGATCCGGATTTCACCACGCTGGATTATCCGAACCCCGAAGATCCGAAGGCATTTACGCTTGCTTTAAAACTCGCTAAAGAGAAAAATGCGGACATCGTTATGGCAACGGATCCCGATGCGGACCGTCTCGGAATTTACGCACTGGATACGAAGAGCGGTGAGTATGTTCCGTTTACCGGAAACATGTCCGGAATGCTGATTTGCGAATATATTTTAAGAGAGCGTGCGGCAAACGGAACGATGCCCGAAAATCCCGCACTTGTTACGACAATTGTTACCACAAATCTTGCAAAAGCCATTACCGCGAACTACGGCGTAAAGGAAATCGAGACACTGACCGGATTTAAGTATATCGGTGAGCAGATTAAGATTTTTGAGCAGACGGGATGCAACAATTATGTATTCGGACTTGAAGAATCCTACGGATGTCTGGCGGGAACCCATGCAAGGGACAAGGATGCGGTTGTTGCGGTTATGTGTCTTTCCGAAGTGGCTTCCTGGTGCAAGGTGAACGGCATGACACTCTGGGATATGATGATTGATGTATATGAGAAGTACGGATACTACAAAGAAACGCAGTATGCGATTACCAAGAAAGGCAAAGAGGGTCTCGAAGAAATCGCAGCCATGATGGATAAACTTCGTTCCAATCCGCCCCGTGAATTCGGTGCATGGAAGGTAAGAGAATTCCGTGATTACAAGAAGGATGTGAAGATTAACTATGAAACCGGCGAGGAAGGTTCGACCGGACTTCCGACATCCAATGTGCTTTACTTTGATTTAACCGATGATGCATGGTGCTGTGCCCGTCCTTCCGGAACCGAACCGAAGATTAAATTCTATATGGGTATCAAGGGAAGCGGACTTGAGGATGCCGCACAGAAGTTAGACGAACTTACGGCAGCACTGAAGAGCCTGATCTGACGGAAAAAGGATTGCCAGTTCGAACTACATCTGTAGTTTATTCGGCACACATGAAAGAAGGATAAAAACGTAAGCGGGTGGGAAAAGTAAATGAGCCTGAAACAGAGAATCGATCAGACAAAAAGATATTATAAAAGAAACGGCCTTGTTAAAACCGCCGCCGCAGTGGCGGAGAGAACGCTCGTAAAAGATAACCCGGAATTTGCCTTTAAGGAAGTTCCGGGTGAGGAACTTGCAAAGCAAAGAGAAACCGGTACGGATAACGGACCGAAAATCAGTGTTCTGGTTCCGGCGTTCGAGACAAAGGAAAAGTACTTTATCGAGCTGATTGACTGCATGTTAAGACAGACGTATACCAACTGGGAACTCGTGATTGCGGATGCTTCCGCCGGGAACCGTTTAAGCGGACTGGTAATCGAAGATGAGCGAATCCGCTATGTGAAACTGTCTTCCAACCGCGGAATATCCAATAACACAAACGAGGCCTTGAAAGTTGCAACAGGCGATTACATCGGCCTTTTAGATCACGACGACGTTCTGACCTTCGATTGTCTTTATCATGTGGCCAAAGCCATTGTGAAAAGCCATCCTGCTTTTATCTATACGGATGAGGACAAAGGCGATGAAAAAATGTATACGTTTTTTGAGCCGAACCGCAAGAAGAATTTCAACTATGACCTGCTTTTGTCCAATAACTATATCTGCCATTTTCTCGTGCTTCGTGCGGATTTGATGAAGGAATTAAAACTCAGACCGCAGTACGACGGAAGCCAGGATTACGATCTGATTCTGCGCGCGGCGGATTATGCGATTACAAACAAAGAGGATGTCGTACATATTCCGAAAATTCTCTATCACTGGAGAAGTTACGACGAATCCACATCCATTAACACGGATTCGAAATCCTATGCGTATTCGAACGGCAGAAAAGCCCTCGAGGATTATCTGAAAACCAAGGGATGGGAAGTTGTGGTAAACGACACGGCACATCTCGGATTTTATCAGATATATTACTATCCGGATATTTTTGCAAACCGTCCGGAGGTGGGAGCGGTTGCCGGCCCGATTTATACGCTCGGAAGAATTTCCGGCGGTGCCATGAAAGCGGACGGTACGCTTTATTACAAAAATCTCCCCGTCGGGTATTCCGGCTATCTTCACAGAGCATCGCTTCAGCAGCAGATTCCGGTGGGGGATGTGCGCAACATGAAGGTCCGTCCGGAACTGCAGGAAACCTTTGATATTGTTGTGGGAGATCCGAAGAAATTAAATGCACAGGATGCGATTGAAAAGAGCATCGCCTTCTGCGAAAGGATTCGTATGATGGGTTATATCGTGGTATACGAACCGTCAATGAAGAAGAAATAACGAGCATTACAGGGAGTGAAAGGTGTCACAGATTTCCGTCATCATACCGAATTATAACGGGAGCGAATATTTAAAGGGCTGCCTGGATTCTTTGCAGAATCAGACCATGCAGGACTTTGATATTTGCGTGGTGGATGACTGTTCCACGGAAGGAAGTCTTCAGGACCTCGTTTATTCCTACCCGCGTGCACGTTATATTGCAAGGAGCCAAAACGGAGGCTTTGCCGCAACGGTCAATACCGGAATTAAGGCAACCACGGCACCTTTTATTATTCTTTTAAACAATGACACCACGGTAGCGACGGATTTCGTGGAAAAATTATATAA
>OMRN01000159.1 GCA_900313265.1 uncultured Lachnospiraceae bacterium
AAGCGGAATAATCACGGCCGGATATTCGCTTCCCTGTGATTTATGGATGGTAATGGCATAGGATAGTTCGATTTCATCGAGGCTTTCTTTTTCGTACTCCACTTCCCTGTCATCGTCAAATGTCACGGTAAGCGTATGATCGAATGTATTTACCCGGCTTATAATTCCCGTATCCCCGTTAAAAATTCCTTCCCCGCTTTCCCCGGTGATTCCGTTAATTCCAACAACGCGCCACTTGGCAGAGTAATTATTCTTAATCTGCATCACACGGTCGCCTTCGCGAAAAACCGTTTCCCCTCGAAGCAGTTCCCTTTTGGTTTTCGAAGGCGGGTTTAAATACTGCTGCAGAACTTTATTGAGTGAGTAAACGCCCAGATTCCCCGCTTTCATCGGGCTTAACACCTGAATCTGTTTCGTTTCGATTCCGAATTTTGCCGGAATATTCTGCGTAATCAGCCGGATAATATCGCGGCAGATAGCATTTGCATCCGACCTCTCCACAATGTAGAAATCGCCGCCCGGACCGCTTTTTTCCGGCAGTTCCCCGCGTCTTATGCGGTCGGCATTGCCGGCAATATCCCCGCCCTCATCCTGGCGGTATATTTTTTCAAGCACAACCCGTTCGAATTTTGTACACGCAAGAAGATCCTTCAGCACATTCCCCGGACCGACGCTCGGAAGCTGGGCCGAATCTCCGGAAAGAATCAGACGGCAGCCGGCGGGAACCGCCTCTAAAAGTGACGCAAAAAGATAGGTGTCCACCATGGACATTTCATCCACAATAACCACATCTGCCTCAAGAGGATTGAAGCGGTTACGCATAAAATACACACGTTCTTCGTCATCTTCCGAAGACCCGCTGACTTCCAAAAGCCGGTGGATGGTCTTTGCGCTGTAACCGGTTGCCTCCTCCATTCTCTTCGCGGCACGTCCGGTCGGTGCGCATAAAAGCACCTCTTCCCCGGCCTTTTCAAAATACTTGATAATCGTCCGTATGGTGGAAGTTTTCCCCGTTCCCGGTCCTCCGGTCAGAATCATGATTCCTTTTTCGGCACTTGTAACAACGGCTTCGGTCTGAACATCGTCGAGACCGATTTTCTCATCCTGCTTTATTTTATCGATAACGGAGAGCACCTGTTTTCTTTCGGAAACCGAAAAAGGCCTCTCATCAAAGGCTTCGTTTAGTTCCTTTAGTTTTTCGGCAATGTTCAACTCAGCAAAATAAAGGTTTTGAAGATAAACAAACTCCTTTTTATGAATGATTTTTTTCTCCATGGCTAGCGGAAAAAACTGTTCCTCCACCTCTTCTTCGGTAACTCCCAGCATTTTGGATGCCTCCGAAAGAAGCATTTCACATGGCATATAGGTATTCCCGTTTTCCGAAAACGAACGGAGCATATAGATAATTCCGCTTTGAATCCGTTTCGGGTTATTCGTCGAAATACCGCTTTTAAGCGCAATTTCATCCGCCGTCGCAAAACCGATTCCCCGGACTTCTTCCGCCAGAAGATACGGATTTTCCTGAAAAATCGTATAAATGCGACTGTCGTATTTTTTATAGATTTTAACGGCAGTGGTATTGGAAATACCAAAAGAAGAAAGATAGACCATGGCCTCACGAAGGTCCCTCTTGGCAACAACCTGCGCTCCGATTTCCGAAGCCATGCGAAGGCTGATGCCTTTAATCTCCGCTAAGCGTTCCGGTTCTTCTTCCATAATCCGGAATGTGTCATTTTTGAATTTTTTGACGATTTTGGATGCCAGTGCCGCTCCGATTCCCTTGATGGCACCGCTTGCAAGATAGCGCTCCGCGCCGATTAAATCTTCCATCGGAAGCACACGGTACGAAGAAACCCGAATCTGCGGCCCGTAGGTCGGATGAACTTCTTCCGATCCCTCGATTTCCAGAAAATCACCTACATCGATTCCGATTACGGAACCGACACATTTGATTTCCCCGTCCTCGAGATCATCGCCGACCAGATTATAAATCCCGTAGGTTAAGTCAGGGGAACGATATGTAAAATATTCAATATATCCCTTATATTTCATTCTTTTGTCCATGAATCCGTACTTATAACTTCTCCGTTATTTTATCATAATATGCGTAACACTACAAAAATACCCGTTCAAAAAACAGATAGATACCGGTTAATGCAGTTTGACCAAATTCGGGTAAAAAGTGAAAAATAGGATAACGAATCGGAAAAAAGTGAATCAGAATAATGAATAAAGAATGAACCGTATGATAACTCCGCAGGCCGCATATACGGCCTGCGGTTAGAAACAGATTTAAGGTTCGGTGTTATTCTCCGCTAAGAACTCAACGAACTTTCCGGTGCCGATGGCCACGCAGGTCATGGGTTCTTCCGCGGTCATGGTATTGATTCCCGTATTGGACTGAATCAGTTCTTCCAGTCCGCGAAGCATGCTTCCGCCGCCGGTCAGAACAATTCCGCGGTCGGCAATATCCGCCGCAAGTTCCGGAGGCGTACGCTCAAGTACACCGTGAATGGCCTCCACGATTTTGCTCGTGGTATCGCGAAGGGCATCTTCGATTTCTTCGGAAGAAACTTCCACTACATTGGGCAGACCGGTTAATACATTCAGTCCGCGAACGTTCATTTTGTTAACTTCCGGAAGTTTGTAAGCCGCACCGATTTTAATCTTAATATCTTCTGCGGTACGTTCACCGATCATCATGTTGTGATTTTTCTTCATGTAACGAACGATGGCATCATCAAAATCATCGCCCGCAACGGGAAGGGAATCACTGACTACGGTTCCTCCAAGGGAAATAACGGCAATATCCGTGGTTCCGCCGCCGATATCCACAATCATGTTTCCGCAGGGTTTCGAAATATCGATTCCGGCTCCGATTGCCGCTGCAATCGGCTCCTCGATAATGGATACTTCTCTTGCACCTGCCTGATAGGTTGCATCTTCTACCGCTTTACGCTCTACTTCCGTTACACGGGAAGGAACGCATACCGAGATACGGGGCTTGCGGAAGGTTCTTTTTCCGATGGCCTTCTGGATGAAATACTTCATCATTTTCTCGGTTACGGTGTAGTTGGAGATAACACCCTTTCTAAGCGGACGAACCGCCACAATATTTCCGGGGGTACGTCCGAGCATCAGTCTGGCATCTTCCCCGATTGCCTTTATTTTCTTTGTATCACTGTCATAAGCTACCACAGAGGGCTCTTTTAATACCACGCCACGTCCGCGGATATATACCAGCACGCTTGCCGTGCCCAAATCGATTCCGATATCTGTATACTGCATAATTCATCCTCTTTCTGTACTAATCCGTAAAGCGGTACCATACATTCTATACTTTCCGGACAAATTATACAAGGGAATTTTATACAAATTTCATCTTTTTGTTCCGATTGTTTTCTATGACTTTCATCCTTTATTTGTGTTTCGATTTTTTATTTCTTTGTTGTCCGTTTTTTCTTTACTTTTTGTGTTTTTTCTTCATTTCCGGATTCTTTCATGCTGATTTGACGCTCGCGGTCCCTTTTAATCATTCGGTCAATATACATTCCGGTATAGGATTTTTTATTCTTTGCCACTTCCTCCGGCGTTCCCACAGCCACTACTTCGCCGCCCCGGTCTCCGCCTTCCGGTCCCATATCGATAATGTAA
>OMRN01000020.1 GCA_900313265.1 uncultured Lachnospiraceae bacterium
TGAAATCTCTGCAACGGAATACACAGCCACTCTTTCAAAAATATCCGCCGGCAGATTCGCGATATCCGTCTTCATCTCTTCCGCCATCTGTAACGATACCGTATCCATCAGAAAAAAATACAAATCTTCCTTGCTCTCAAAATATTTAAAAAGACTGCCCTTGCTGATTCCGCTTTCCTTTACAATCTGATTTGTCGAAGCATTCTCGAATCCGTATTCCGCAAATTCTTTTAAAGCCGCCTCCGTAATCCTTTTTTTCTTTTCTTCATCTATTTCGTAAAATAATTCTTTCGGCATTCTTTCTCCCTCTTCCTTTGTCATCGCTTCTTTATCAACATCAATGCTCCAAGCTTTGATGACCATATGGTCACTTCATAACTTAAAATATAGTGACCACGCGGTCACTATAATTAATTTAATGCATATTTATTCTATTGTCAACACTTTTCCTCAATATATTGAAGCTGTCTGCAAAATGTTCCTTTCCGGCATTATCATTTCCAAAAAGCTGCAAAAATCCTACTCCCCAAATCCCGTATTCAGTACTCCATTATATGCCGAATTCGCCTGCTCGCTGAGTTTTTTGTTCTTCCACCTTTCCACATCGGAACAGATGGCAAGCATTTCGTCTACAATCAGTTCGGCACTATTCGGTTTTACATAGCACAGATAAGAAATCATGCGTTCCATAGCCTGCGGACTGCCAAGGTTTTTCGCCACCAATTCGCCGAGTTCCGCGGGAAATCCGAGATGTTCGATTTCTTCCACCAGTCTGTTCTTTGTCTTAATCCAGAGTGTATTCATATATCCTCAACGTCTCAATTTATAAAATCTTTTCCATGCCGAATTTTTGCACTTCGAATCCCAATGCTTCATAAAACTTTACAGCTCCGGGATTGCATTTCCAGACATTTAGCGTAATATTATAAAAACCATTCTCTTTCGCATATGCCAGAACATATTCATAAAGCATCTTTCCGATATGCTTTCCGCGCATACTTTCTTCCACACAGATATCATCAATGTATAATGTTTTAATATCCGTCAATACGGAATTCTCCTTCTCCTGCCTGTGAATACAGAATGCATGTCCTAAGACCCTTTCTCCTTCCACACAGACAAAAACCGGAGTCTCGGGAACATTTATAATCTGATTTAGTTCCCGTTCATTATACTTTGTCGCCGGTCCTTTAAAAAGATCCGGTCTTCCGTTATGGTGCACCATATCAACCTGGATAAGCAAATCTAAAATTCCCGGAATATCTTTCTTTTCCGCTTTTCGTATTTCCATATATTCTGTTTTTTCAAAATTCTCATAACAATGTATCATATCAATTCGTCTGCCAGAATTTCAATCATTCACCCCAAAAGTCTTCCGATTCCTCGAAAGAGCAGCCCCGCTTTTCGGGAATTTTTCCAGTCTACGGACAGCTTTTGTAATCGAGGAAATGCTTATATTATAAGCCATTTTTATAATAACATAAATATTTTCCCATAAATTTGGGTATAAATATATCCCTATATTTCTCCCGGCATTTTTTTAAGAATTATCAAAAAAGTACCGGGTACAGACGCATCGCGCCGATACCCGGTACTTATTAATCTTTTTTAATCCGGCTTACTTGTTTGCAATTGCTGCCTGAGCCGCTGCCAGTCTTGCAATCGGTACACGGAACGGTGAGCAGGATACATAGTTAAGACCGATCTTATGGCAGAATTCAACGGACTGGGGATCGCCGCCGTGCTCGCCGCAGATACCGAAATGGAGATTCGGATTTACGGGCTTTCCTAAATCAATTGCCATCTTCATCAGCTTTCCTACACCGTTCTGGTCCAGTTTTGCGAACGGATCGCTTTCAAAAATCTTGGAATCATAGTATGCGCTTAAGAACTTACCGGAATCGTCACGGGAGAAACCGAAAGTCATCTGGGTAAGATCGTTGGTACCGAAGCAGAAGAAGTCAGCTTCTTTCGCAATCTCGTCAGCGGTAAGTGCCGCACGCGGAATTTCAATCATGGTACCTACTTCATACTTAAGATCAACGCCTGCAGCCTTGATTTCGGCATCCGCGGTCTCTACTACGATTTTCTTAACAACCTTTAATTCCTTAACGTCGCAGATAAGCGGAATCATGATTTCGGGAACCATGTTCCAGTCGGGATGAGCCTTTCCGACATTGATTGCCGCACGAATTACGGCCTTGGTCTGCATCTTTGCAATTTCCGGATAGGTAACTGCAAGACGGCATCCGCGGTGACCCATCATCGGGTTGAATTCATGCAGGGAATTGATGTATTCCTTAATGGTTTCAACACTCTTGCCCTTGGTCTCTGCAAGTTTCTGAATTTCCGCTTCTTCGGTCGGAACGAACTCATGAAGAGGAGGATCCAGGAAACGGATTGTTACAGGGCATCCTTCCAGAGCTTCATATAATTTCTCGAAATCATCCTGCTGATAAGGAAGAATCTTCTCAAGTGCCGCTTCTCTTTCTTCTACGGAATCGGAGCAGATCATCTCACGGAATGCAGCGATTCTGGTCTCTTCAAAGAACATATGCTCCGTACGGCAAAGACCGATTCCTTCTGCGCCGAGTTCTCTTGCCTTCTTTGCATCACGGGGAGTATCCGCATTGGTACGTACCTTTAAGGTTCTGAACTTGTCTGCCCACTCCATAACGCGTCCGAACTCACCTGCAATCTGTGCGTCAACGGTAGCAATCTGTCCGTCATAGATATTTCCGGTAGTTCCGTCGATGGAAAGCCAGTCACCTTCGTGATATTCCTTGCCGGCAAGTGTAAATCTCTTATTCTCTTCGTCCATTGCAATGTCGCCGCAACCGGATACACAACAGGTACCCATACCACGTGCAACAACCGCTGCATGGGAGGTCATGCCGCCTCGAACGGTTAAAATACCCTGTGCAACCTTCATACCGGTAATATCTTCGGGAGAAGTCTCAAGACGAACCAGAACAACCTTCTCTCCTCTTGCAGCCCAGGCTTCGGCATCTTCTGCGGAGAATACGATTTTACCGCATGCAGCACCGGGAGATGCACCGAGTCCTTTTCCTGCAGGAGTTGCAGCCTTAAGTGCAGCTGCATCAAACTGGGGATGAAGGAGGGTATCTAAGTTTCTCGGCTCAATCATGGCAACTGCTTCTTCTTCGGTTCTCATGCCCTCGTCAACAAGGTCACATGCAATCTTTAAAGCAGCCTGTGCGGTTCTCTTGCCGTTTCTTGTCTGTAACATGTAAAGTTTTCCGTGCTCAACGGTAAACTCCATATCCTGCATGTCTCTGTAATGTTCTTCCAGAGTCTTGCAAACGTTCTTAAACTGTTCGAATGCTTCGGGGAA
>OMRN01000428.1 GCA_900313265.1 uncultured Lachnospiraceae bacterium
GTCAAAAGTGACAGGCACTTTTAATGCAAAAGTGACAGGCACCCATTGGCACCCATTTGACAGAATAGGGAAAAACAGATATAATTTACCGTGCTATCACGCTAATATGCTAACGCACTACTACGATAAAGTGACAACAAAGCCGAAATCGTTTAAAATGAACAGCGTTTGTGATAGCGAAAGAATAATTGGAAATGTCCAAAAATCATTCACTACGGAGGATAATATGATATCACTGCTTCATACACCGGACGGTGTTCGCGATTTATACGGAGAGGAACTAACACAGAAAAAACAGCTTCTTAAAAGCATCAATAATACGATTAAACTTTACGGATTCGAAATGCTCGATACGCCGGCATTTGAATATTTTGATGTATTTTCAAAGGATATCGGAACGATTCCTTCCAAAGATTTATATAAGTTCTTCGATAAAGAAGGAAATACCCTGGTATTAAGACCGGACTTTACGCCGTCGGTTGCCAGATGTGCAGCCAAATATTTTCCGGATGAAACCCTGCCGCTTCGTTTCTGTTATGAGGGAAACACTTTTGTAAACACATCGGAATTACAGGGAAAATTAAAAGAAACTACCGAAATCGGCGTGGAACTGATTAATGATGATTCGATTTATGCCGATGCCGAAGTATTAAGACTCGTAATCGAAAGTCTCAAAAATGTCGGAATGAAGGATTTCCAGATCAGTATCGGGGAAAGCAATTATTTTAAAGGCATCTGCGAGGAAGCAAAACTTGATGAAGAGACGGAAATGACATTAAGAGATTATATTTCTTCCAAGAATTTCTACGGTTCCCGTCAGTTTTTATCGTCTCTTGAAATTGATGATAAGGTACTAGGGGCCATCGAAAGCATTTCGAAGGTTTTTCTGCCGGTCAAAGATTTAAAGGAACTGCTCGGAAAGACCACGAATGAACGATCGAAAAATGCCATCAGCCGTCTGATTAAAATCAACAGCCTGTTAGCACTTTCCGGATACGAGCGGTATGTTACCTACGATCTTTCGATGCTTAGCAAGTATCATTATTATACCGGAATTATTTTTTCGGCCTATACCTACGGTGTCGGCAATCCCGTTGTAAAGGGAGGTCGTTATGACGGACTTTTGGAAAAGTTCGGCAAAAAGGCTCCGTCGGTCGGATGTGTTTTTAAAATCGACGAGATCCAGACCGCACTTCGGAGAACGGGACTGAAAACGGAAGAGAAAGAACCCGTAAAAAAGGCGGTTGTCTATACGGAAGAAAATTATGAAAAAGCACTTCACAGTGCGGAGGAACTGCGTGCGCAGGGAAGCAGCGTTCTTTTGATTCTTCGAGACGGAAACACTTCGCAGTATGAATATGAGAAGATGCTTCAGTCTCAGAACTGCGAAGTATTGTTTTATGATTAATTGCAGGCAAAGTTTGTTTATGAGAAAAGTTACGATTTTGACATTTTTTAAGAGATTACAGAATAAAGGATAAAGACATGGAAAACGAAGAAAAATACCTTGTTTTTGCGCTCTGCAAGGGGCGTCTTGCATTAAAGACACTGGAACTTTTAGAAGAAATCGGAATTCACTGCGAGGAAATGAAAGACAAAAATACCAGGAAGCTGATTTTTGTCAATGAGGAGCTGAAACTGAAATTTTTCTTGTCCAAAGGGCCCGATGTACCGACCTATGTGGAATACGGTGCCGCGGATATCGGGGTTGTCGGAAGCGACATTATTTATGAGGAAAACCGCAGAGTATATGAAGTGCTCGACTTAGGCTTCGGCAAGTGCCGTATGTGCGTATGCGGACCGCAGAGCGCGAAGGAGCTTTTGTCGCATCATGAGAGAATCCGCGTGGCAACCAAATATCCGGCGATTGCCAAGGATTATTTCTTTAATACAAAGAATCAGACCGTGGATATCATTAAATTAAACGGATCCGTGGAACTCGGCCCGATTGTCGGACTTTCCGATGTAATTGTGGACATTGTGGAGACCGGGTCGACCCTTCGGGAAAACGGACTGGATGTGCTTGAAACCGTCTGCCCGATTTCGGCAAGGGTGATTGTCAATCAGGTCAGCATGAGGATGCAAAACGAAAGAATCTGTGCTATTATAGATAAGTTAAGGGAGCATATTGCGAGGGAAGAGGAAACAAATTCATGAACAAATTAATTCTTGACGAAAATAACATCAAAGACGTACTCGATGAGTTGATCAAAAGAAGTCCGAATCACTACGGCGAATTTGAAAATATCGTAAATACAATCGTAAATGACATTCGCACAAACAAAGACCGGTCGGTTTTTGAATATACGAAGAAATTCGACAAATTCGATTTAAATGCGGACAATATCCGCGTTACAAAAGAGGAAATCGAAGAGGCTTATGCGAGTCTGGACGGCGAATATATTGCGATTATGAAGGAGGCTTTCGAAAACATCAAGAGTTTCCATGAACTTCAAAAGCGCAACTCGTTTATTAAA
>OMRN01000106.1 GCA_900313265.1 uncultured Lachnospiraceae bacterium
ATCAAGCCCCTCTCTCGGAATCTCTTTTAAGACATATTCCGGATTTCCGAAAGCAGCATGAATCGGTACGGAAAAACTGTGACCGAGTTTTTCACCGATTAGGGCATAAGTTAACATAACTTCTTTCCCTCCATGATTTCCTCTTCATAAAGGCAGGTTTCTTCAATCAGTTTCCGGTACACTTCCCGGACATGTTTTCCTTTTTCTTCACCGGCTTTTTTCTCGACACTGTCTAAAACAATCTGCTCCCTTGCCGGATTCTTAACGGGTGTGCCCTCTTTTAATTTCTGCATGGCGATGGAAGCCGCCACGTCCATACGTCTCGATAAAAGTTCCGAAACCTTCGCATCGATTGCATCGATTTCAAGGCGGAGAGCTCCGAGAGTTTCCTCTTTCTTTAAACTTTCTTCTCCGGACCTCAGTTTGTCGTTTTCACCGTTCTCCCCGTTTTCTTCGTCTGCAAAGCGGTTGTCGTTTCCGCGGTATTCAAATGAATTCCCCGCAGTCAGAATCAGCTCGGTTAAGGCAATTGCCGTTACCGCTTCCACGCAGGGCAGGGCTCTGGGAACAATGCAGGGATCGTGACGTCCTTTTAAGGAAAGGGTTGTCTCGGTTAATTCTTTCATGTTCACGGTCTGCTGCTCTTTATAAATACTCGGCGTCGGTTTTATCGCCACGCGGAAAATAACCGGCATGCCGTTTGATATGCCGCCCTGGATTCCGCCGGAATGATTCGTTTTTGTCGCCACTTTTCCGTCACGGATGATAAAGGGATCGTTGCATTCGCTTCCCTTCATTTCGGAAACTTTGAATCCGCTTCCGAATTCGATTCCCTTCACTGCCGGGATTCCGAAAATATAATGAGAAAGAACGCTCTCCATGCTGTCGTATAAAGGCTCGCCGATACCCGCTTTCAGACCGGTTACCGCACATTCGATGCTTCCGCCGACCGAATCGCCTTCCGCCGCGCAGGATGTCATCAGTTCCACTATTTTTGCGCCTTTTTCGACATTGATTACCGGAAAATCTTTTCCGATGCTTTCTTTATTTGGTTTACATAAATCAAATCCGTCATCTTCCACCGGACCAACCGATGAAACATGCCCGAAAATATCGATGCCGAGAGTGCGAAGATAATTCATGCATACCGCTCCGGCAAAACAAAGAGGCAGCGTCAGCCTTCCGGAAAACATTCCGCCGCCGCTCCGGTCTTTGCTGTCACCGTATTTTACATAAGAAGTGTAGTCCGCATGCGAAGGTCTCGGAATATATTTCATTTCCTCATAATCCGTCTTGCGGACATTGCTGTTATAAAAAATCGCCGTTAAATCTTCCCCGGTCGTTTTCACAATTCCGGAAGAAATTCCTTCTTCTCCCGTTGTATTAACGGTTCCGGAAGATGCCCCGTCTTCTCCGGCCGTCACACCGCACTTAATAAACGGTTTGTCGGCTTCCTGCCGTTTGGTGGAATAGGCATTCTGCCCGCCTTTTCTGCGGTCCAAAAAACGCTGCACCTCATCTAAATCAATGATAAGACCTTTCGGCAGCCCTTTTATGGTAATTCCGATTTCCGGCGAATGGGACTCACCCCAGACCGTAATATTCAGTTTTTTTCCGATTGTGGATGGCATATTGATTTCGCCTGCTCCTCTTTTTCCATATCTTCCGTCTTGGCTATTCTTCCGTCGCGGAGAAGTTTACATAACATTTCTTCATCCCGGCTTTCCAATGCATCGCAGTATTCCTGAAGATGCCCCATTAATTCTTCCAGTTCATCTAAAAGCGCATCCCTGTTTTCCAAAAACAGTTCCGTCCACATATGCTCGTTTAAAAATGCCACACGGGTTAAATCCTTAAAACTTCCGGCCGAGAAGCCGTAACGCTCTTTGCAGGTTTCGTTTTTAATATAGGCATTCGAAACCACATGCGCCATCTGGGACGTATAGGCAATCACGCGGTCATGCTCATCGGGCGTGCTCTCTTTTACAAAGCCGAATCCGAGTTTTAATATAAAATCCTTTAAGGAAGCATAGGCCTCATTGTAAGATGCCTGATAATCATCCGTGGATACCGAAGTACGATATTCCGTATTCTCCGTTTTATCTCCTGCCTTCCGCCCGGCTTTTGAAGAATCATTTTCCTCATTGTTAAGTTTACATAAAATCATACTGGCATTATTGAACATTCCGTCAAAAGAATAGGAATATCCGGATTTTTCAATCCCTGCCATCGGATGTCCGCCGATAAAAATAACGCCATTTTGTTTACATAACTCATACAAGGCATCGCAGATCTTCCGCTTGGTACCGCAGCAGTCCACTATCACCGCCCCTTTTTTGATGTCCGCAAGATGCGTTTTTACGAATTCAATACAGGTATCGGGATAGAGACACAGAATGAACAAATCCATCTCGTTAATCGGCGCATCAATCTCTAAAATCCCGTTAATTGCGCCCTCTGCTTTCGCATCCTCACATACCTTTACGGTACGGTTATATCCGTACACTCTTCTTTCGGTGCGATTCGTAATTGTTTTGCACATGGATCCGCCGATGAGTCCGAGACCCACTACAGCCACATTTTTAAACTCCGTCATTCATTTGCTCCCGTGTTACTGCAGTTTCATATCGCCGTCTTTAATCCAGCCGGCCTTACGCATGATAAGCGAAATCACGAAGGATAATACACCCGGAAGGATAAAGCATAAAAGTGCAATTTCCAAAAGTGCCATTGCCGGGGAAAGTCCGACTTCCGGCGAAGTTAATGTCGTATAAGCATTAATCGGTCCGACAAGTCCGGCCGTTCCCATTCCGGATCCGGTTGCGTTGTTCTGGAAGTGGAAAACCATCGTGGATACCGGTCCCAAAATCGCACTGGAAATAATGGCCGGGAGCCAGATAACCGGCTTCTTAACAATATTCGGCATCTGAAGCATGCTCGTACCGATTCCCTGTGCAAAAAGTCCGTTCCATTTATTATCCTTAAAGCTGGCAACCGCAAATCCAATCATGTTGGCACAGCATCCGACCGTAGCCGCTCCCGCGGGAATTCCGCCGAGGTTTAAGATAACGCCGATGGCCGCCGAGGAAATCGGCAGTGTAAGCGCCATACCCATAACAACGGAAATTAAGATACCCATGACAAACGGTACCTGTTCCGTAGAATAAGCGATAAAATTGGAAATGGCAGTCATCATGGTAGCAACCGGTTTTCCGATTAACAGTCCGATTGTCGCACCCGAAAGGATACATGCAAGCGGAGTTAAGAGAATATCCAGTTTGGTTTTTCCGGCTACCAGACGGCCGATATAAATCGTCACCATGGCTGCAATGAATGCGCCCAGCGGTTCTCCCGGTCCGGCAAGCGTAATGACACCTTCCGTTAAGACCGTTCCCGCAATCATTTTTGATGCAAATGCACCAATCATTCCCGTTACCGCAGCGGATGCCAGAGTTAACGGTTTTGCTTTTAACTTGACGGCGGCACCGATTCCGATACCCGCACCGGTTACGGCCTGGGCGATTTTTCCGATTAAGAAAATCATGCCTCCGATAAACGACCAGAACGGATTATTAATCCCGGAAATCCAGGTCCCAATCTGTGCGATAATCGTTCCGATAATCAGTGTTGCAAAAAGACCCGTTGCCATTCCGCCGAGTCCGTCAATAAAAATTTCCGTAAGTACTTCTTTAAACTTTTTCATTCCATCCTCCTTATATTATCCCGCCCCTAAATATCCTTAGAAAGCACCGATAATATCACAGTCCATCTGTGAAAATAGCACAATAAAACGGTAATGTCAAAAAGCACCACGCCGTTTTTTCTCTTACTATATGTAATTTTTCGTCAAAAATGACCTCTCTTTGTGTATTCTTCCAAAAAATATTCAATTTTTATTTACTTTTTCGTTAATTTGTGCTATCATCATTTCTGTTGTATAAACTGTAACACAATATTATTTGGAGGTAATTGTTTCATGAACAAGGGTACAGTTAAGTGGTTTAATAACCAGAAAGGTTACGGTTTCATTTCCGACGAATCAGGAAATGATGTTTTCGTTCACTTCACCGGAATCGTTGGCGACGGCTTCAAGAGCTTAGAAGAAGGCGCTGCTGTTGAGTTCGAAGTAGTTAACGGAGAAAAAGGACCTCAGGCAGTAAACGTAACCAAGTTATAATTAATCATTTTGACACGTGCCTTTTCTTTTGCGAATTTCATATAGATGGCATTCACACGGAAATTGGTATTATTAATTGATTAAGTATTACAAGCACTACGTTAAACCGAAAAAAAGATTCAAAAAAGGGATATGCGGATGCATATCTCTTTTCTTGTATCATAGAACCGGCAGTCGGCTGCCGCAAAGTACAAAATGCTCTTTCACCAAAAACCTACCGGGTCATCCGACAGATCTCCTCAAACGAAAGATACCCGCCGAATAAATCAAGCGCACTTCCGATGGTCACATGAATCCGGTCCTCTCCCATTTCCTTAAGCCGCCTTATATCATCAAGGGAATGAACTCCGCCGGCATAGGTTACCGGTTTTGCGGTACCGCCTTTCAAAATCCGGATTAACGGCTCGTCAATTCCCGCCGCCGATCCTTCGACATCCACCGCATGAATTAAGAATTCATCACAGTACCTGCCGAGGCTTTCAAAAAGCGAAGCCGACAATACCGCTTCCGTCTTCGTCTGCCAGCGATCCGTCATAATATGATATCCGTCTTCATAGCACTTCGCACTTAAATCAAACACCAGTCTTTCGGGTAAAACCGCTTTGCCTAAGCGTTCGATTCGCGAAAACGACAGTTCTCCTTTTTCAAACAATGCGGAAGTGACAATTACATGAGAGGCACCGTTTTCAAGAAAGAACTCCGCATTCTCCTCGTTAATTCCTCCACCGATCTGCATACCTCCGGGATAAGCTTTCAAAGCCTTTACCGCTTCCGCTCTCGTTGCCTCATAGTAAGGAGAATCCTTGGCGTTAAGCATAATGATATGACCGCCCTTTAACCCGTGCTCCTTGTAAAGTGCCGCATAATATTCCGCCCCTTTTTCAGAGACAAAATTCTCCTTCGCAGAGTCCGACGCATCCTTAAGCGTCGCTCCGACAATCTGCTTCACTCTTCCGTTGTGTATATCGATACATGGTCTGAACTGCATGCTTCGTCCTTCACATTTTCAATTATATTTCCTCGAGCAAACGACAGCAATAATTCAAATTATTTGCCTGTCGTGAAGCGAGCCAATAACTATGCAATGACATCCTGCATGTCGTATAGACCGGGTCCTTTGCCGGCAAGGAATGCCGCAGCGGAAACCGCTCCTCTTCCGAACAGCGCTCTCGAATACGCCGTATGGGAGAAGGTGATGACCTCATCCTGTCCGGCAAAAATCACATCATGTTCTCCGACAATGCTGCCGCCGCGAACCGCGGAAATGCCGATTTCATTTTCGTCTCTTTTGGCTCTTCTGGTGGAACGGTCGTATACGTAAGTGTATTTTCCGTCCGATGCATTATTAATCGAATCGGCCAGTGCAAGCGCGGTTCCGCTCGGTGCATCAAGTTTCCGGTTATGATGTTTTTCCACGATTTCAATATCGAAGCCCGCATCCGCAAGTACTCCGGTCGCTTCTTTTAACAGTTTGATAATCAAATTGATGCCAAGAGACATGTTGGCGCTTTTTAATACCGCAACTTTTTTGGATGTCTCTTCCACCTTCAAAAGCTGTTCTTCCGAAAGTCCGGTGGAACATAATACAACCGGCGTTCCGGTCTTTGCACAGTAGTCTAAAAGATCGTTTGTTACCGATGCATTGGAAAAATCAATCACAACGTCCGCTGCAACATCGCACTCGTCGAATTTTGCAAAAACCGGATAAGTATTGGGAATCTCCTGATATGTATCGATTCCCGCAACAATCTGCATATCCTTCTCTCTTGCGATAATATCGTTGATTACTCTTCCCATATGGCCGTTACAGCCGCACATAATAACTTTAACCATCCCTTTACACTCCTTTCGATTCCGTTTTTTACTTTTTTGCTTTTTGCTTTTTCTTTTATTCTTTACTTTCTCTTTTTAAGAAAGGCACTCTCACGAATGAAAGTGCCTTTTATCTTTTCCATATTACCGTCCGTTTTCGCAGGCACCCGTTTAAAGATACCCTCCGGACTAATCTAAATTTTTCTCCGTCAATCTCCCGATTAAAGGATTCCGAAATTCTCCATTTCTTTTTTTAAGAGTTCGGCATGGGCTTCTTCCATTTCGCAAAGAGGACTTCTGTAAATTTCCTTGCACTTTCCGAGATAAACCATCGCCTTCTTAACCGGAATCGGATTTACTTCGCAGAACAATGCATCAATAAGAGGAATCGCTTTTAACTGCAGTTCTCTGGAAGCTTCCACATTTCCGTCAAAGAAATCCTGGCAGATCTGATGGGTCTGCTTCGGTGCGATATTGGAAAGAACCGAAATAACACCGATTCCGCCGAGTGCAAGAACCGGAACAATCTGATTGTCATCACCGGAATACAAATCCACGCATCCGTTTGCCAAAGACATCAGTCTGGAAATCTGGGAAATGTTGCCGCTGGCTTCTTTGATGCCCACGATATTCTCTACTTCCCTGCAAAGCTTTACGGCTGTTTCCGGTAAAATATTCACACCGGTACGGCTCGGTACGTTATAAAGAATGCAGGGAATTTTTACGCTGTCTGCAATTGCCTTAAAATGAATATAGAGACCTTTCTGCGTACACTTGTTATAATACGGAGTTACCAAAAGAAGCGCATCCACACCGCGTTTCTCAGCCTCGGTGGACATGTAAATTCCCTCTTCGGTGCAGTTTGAACCGGTTCCCGCAATAACGGGAATTCTTCCGTTTACCTGCTTTACGCAGAATTCAATGGCATCCAAGTGTTCCTTCTGGGAAAGTGTCGCCGCCTCACCGGTTGTTCCGCAAACCACGATTGCATCGGTATTTCCGGCAATCTGTTCTTCAATATTCTTTGCAAACTGATCGTAATCCACACTCTGATCATCCAAAAACGGAGTTACGATAGCTACTGCCGCACCTTTAAAAACAGACATTGATTTATCCTCCCTTAAAAACAGCATCCCTGTTTTTATCTTATAAACCTTACCTTCATCCGGCAAAAAAGATTCTGCCGCATCACATCATATTATAATAAAAACATCGAAAAAGTCAATAAAATCGCCGCCTTCTATTTTAAAGTAGAATTTAACCTCCCTGTATGCTAAAATTAGTACAAGGTTACCAATCGCGGGGGGATTTCATGAGATTTTACAATAAATTTCTCGATTTTCTTAGCATGACACCGAAAGAAGGGGATGAGCAAAAAGATCTGGCGGTATTTATCCGCTCTCTTTCCATTATTTTTCTGTTTTATTTCATCCTGACATCGGTTGCTTTATTCGCTTCCACATACTATGTCGCCGCTATTTTCGAAGACTTGTGTGCGGGCTTTTTTCTGCTGAGTTTTATTTTTACCTATCGCGGAAAAACCAATTTTGCGATGGATTTCTTCGGTGCCGTTATCGTGGCCGCTCCCACCGTGCTTACACTGGTTACCGGCTGGAAAACCAACTTTCAGTGGTGTCTTTTAATCGAAATTCTGGTTTTGTATTTTTCCCTGGAAATCAACCGTGAGGTAAAGCAGAAGCTTCTCTGGATAATATCTGCGGATTTTCTGGTTCTGGTTTTACTAAGCCACTTAATTCCGAACAATCTCGAACTGGCGAAAGGATGGAATCTTTATTTCCATATTTTCTCTGCGGCGGCTTATACTTTTGCGTTTCACGTCATCGCCATCTTCTATTCGAATAAATTTAATACGGCGGAAGAAAATCTGCGTGAAGTTAACGACCGGCTCCGGGCCATGGCCTCGACGGATGCACTCACCTCGCTTCCGAACCGCCGTGTCATGAACGAACATTTAACCATGCTCGCATACTCCTACGAAAGAACCAACACGCCCTTTGTAATCGCGATTGCGGACATTGACTTCTTTAAGAAAATCAACGATACCTACGGTCACGAAGCCGGCGATTACATTTTGAAAAATCTCGCCCGGATTTTCGACGAGACGATGAAGGAAAAAGGAAAAGTTGCCAGATGGGGCGGCGAGGAATTTCTTTTCGTATTTGAAAATGCCTCCGGAGCACAGGCAAAAGCCGTTCTCGAAGGCATGCGCAATCAGGTGGAGAAAACCGTATTTCATTTTAACGACGACGATATCCACGTAACCTTAACCGCAGGTATCGAGGATTATTCACAGATTACCGGAATCGAAATCACCATTTCCAAAGCCGATAAGAAACTCTATCAGGGCAAGGAGCAGGGGCGAAATCAGGTGGTATACTGATAAGGTGTATCTCTCGAATTATTATACCCGTATCGGTCGCTACTTCTTTATTCGCCGGTTTAGGATTTTTTTCGCTGATAAGTCACGTAACGGTAGGTTAAGTCAAAGCAGGTCTGCTCTTCGCTCTCGCTTGCAATCTCCCAGTTTTCATCCTCATCCAGATTCGGAAAATAGCTGTCCGCATCGTAGGTGCGGTCGATTCTTGTTACATAAACCATATCGACATAGGGAAGAAACTGTTCATAAATGCTGCTTCCGCCGATGACAAAAATCTTTTTATCCGGATATTTCTTTACTTCTTCAAGCGCCTCACCCACGCTTCTTACCACAATCTCACCGTTTCCGGATGCTTCCGTTTTGGACGAAAGAACGATATTGACGCGATTTTTCAGCGGCAGTCCCTTGGGAAAAGATTCCAGTGTCTTTCTTCCCATGATAACCACATTTCCTTCGGTCTTTTCCCGAAACTGTTTCATATCGGCGGGAATGCTTACCAAAAGACGGTTATCCTTCCCGATTCCCCATTTTTCATCTGCGGATAAAATACAGTACATTTCTATTATTCCTTCCTTTCATCCCGTCATTTTTCTCATGCAACGATTCGTGCTAATATACTTTTCCGAATTATGACTCGCATCGCACTTGCTCGAGCAGATTTTTCGAACTGCCTGTTTAAATCGCAATCGGAATGTTCTTGATCTGCTCTCCGGTGATATAGTTTTCTACTTTGACATCGTCCGGCGTAAACTCATAGAAATCGTGAATGTCCGGATTCAGCCAGAACTTCGGTGCATCATAGGTCGGACGCTTGATTAACTCTTCCACAATGGGCACGTGACGGTCGTAAATATGCGCATCCGCAATGACGTGAACCAGTTCTCCGACTTTCATGTCGCAGACCTGTGCCAGCATATGAACCAGCACCGCATACTGCACCACGTTCCAATTGTTGGCGGCAAGCACGTCCTGCGAACGCTGGTTTAAAATCGCATTCAGGGTAAGCTTGTCATCTCCGGGTTTCTGCGTAACGTTAAAAGTCATGCTGTATGCGCAGGGATACAGATTCATTTCGCTTAAGTCCTGATGAACATAGATATTCGTGAGAATACGGCGGCTGAATGGCGTATGCTTTAAGTCGTAAAGC
>OMRN01000043.1 GCA_900313265.1 uncultured Lachnospiraceae bacterium
TGCGGGAAAAGGGACTTGAACCCTCACGTCGTTGCCAACACTAGATCCTTAGTCTAGCCTGTCTGCCAATTCCAGCATCCCCGCATCTATTGCGACTTTCCTATTTTAACAAGGCATGTGCCAAAAGTCAAGAAAAAAGAAGGAATAAAAATTAAAAAAATTTCGGAAAAAACGAAAATAAAAAAAGGAAAAGCGAAAAAAACAGAGAATAGTATAGATGTGGTCATTTTTTTAGGAGGTTCCCATGAATATACGCGAACGTCTTGAACAGGAAGAAAAAGAGCTCTTAAGTCCGTATGCGGCATTCAGTGCCGAATCGAAGGGAAGAATGAAACCGGAGCCGCAGTGCGACATCCGGCCGGTTTTTCAGCGCGACAGGGACAGGATTCTGCATTGTAAGTCTTTTCGCCGCCTGAAGGACAAGACGCAGGTGTTCTTAACACCGGAAGGGGACCACTACCGGACCAGGCTTACACATACGCTGGAGGTTTCCCAGAATGCGAGAACGATTGCCAAGGCTCTCCGCTTAAACGAAGATCTGGTAGAAGCCATTGCGCTGGGACACGATCTCGGACATACGCCTTTCGGCCATGCGGGAGAGAGGGCGCTCGATAAAATCTGCCCGCTCGGCTTTAAACATAACGAACAGAGTCTTCGGACCGTGGATGTCTTAGAAAAGGACGGAATCGGACTGAATCTGACCATGGAGACCCGTGACGGGATTTTAAACCACCAGACATCCTCCATGCCGTTCACGCTGGAGGGAAAAATCGTCCGCCTCTCGGATAAAATCGCCTATCTTCATCACGATATGGACGATGCCGTCAGGGCCGGAATTTTAAAAGAATCGGACCTTCCGGAATCCGTCAGGAAGGTACTCGGTGTAACCGCAACGCAGCGGCTCGATCATTTTATTCACGATATTATTATTTATTCGCAGAACAAAAATGAAATCGCCATGTCGCCGGAAACCGCCGAACAGATGCAGAAACTCCGCCAGTTTATGTATGAATATGTTTACGTGAATCCCGAAGCCAAAAGCGAAGAGGGAAAAGCGGAAAATTTAATCTGTACGTTATACGAGTATTATCTGGAACGCATCGAATTATTGCCGCCGGATCTGCTTAAGATTTATGAAAAAGGAGAAAAACCGGAACGCGTTGTCTGTGACCATATCGCAGCAATGACCGACCGTTTTGCGATTGCCAAGTACGAGGAAATCTATATTCCGAAGTGCTGGCACGGCTGAGGTAAATCATGTACTATCCCGAAGAGACAATTGAAGAAATCCGCTCGAGAAGCGATATCGTTAGTGTGATATCGGGCTTTATCAGTCTGCAGAAGAAAGGCTCCAATTATGTCTGCTGCTGTCCGTTTCACAACGAGAAAACACCCTCCTTTTCGGTGAATCCGAGCCGTCAGATTTATAAATGTTTCGGTTGCGGTGAGGGAGGAAATGTTTTTACGTTTCTGCAAAAATACGAGAATATGACATTCCCCGAAGCCGTGGAATATCTGGCTCCGAAAGCCGGGGTGACACTGCCGGAGAGGGATAATTCCTATGAATCGAGACAGAAAGCAGGAAAGAAACTAAGGCTTTACGATTTAAATAAAGACGCGGCGAATTATTTTTATATGAATCTGCATGACGAACGCCGCGGAAAAACGGGCATGCAGTACTTTAAAAACCGGAAACTGACGGATGAAACCATACAGAATTTTGCCTTGGGCTACGCGCCGGTGAATACGAAAGAAATCATTTCGTATTTAAGAAACAAGGGGTATTCCGATGAGGAAATCCGTGATTCCGGAATCGCTTCCTTCTCGGAGCGGGACGGGCTTACATGCAAGTTCTGGAACCGTGTCATTTTTCCGATTCTCGATGACAAGAAGAAGGTCATCGGTTTCGGCGGAAGGGTCATGGGAGACGGCGAGCCGAAATACTTAAATTCCCCGGAGAGCGAGATTTTCAACAAGCGAAAGAACCTGTACGGATTCTGCTTTGCAAGGTCTTCGAGGAAAAACCGGTTCATTCTCTGCGAGGGATACATGGATGTGATTTCCCTTCACCAGGCCGGATTTACGGAGGCGGTTGCCTCGCTCGGAACGGCGTTTACCTGGGAGCAGGCAAGGATTCTAAGCCGGTTTTCACCGGATGTATATATCTGCTACGACAGCGATGCGGCCGGAACCAAAGCGGCGATGCGCGCCATCGAAATCATGAGGCAGGTCGGCGTGACGGGGCGTGTCATCAACATGAAGCCGTATAAGGACCCCGATGAATTTATCAAAAATCTCGGAGCCGAAGAATTCGAGAAACGAATGGAAAATGCGGAAGATTCACTGCTTTTCCAGGTTCATACAACGGAGAAAAATTATAACACCGCGGATTACGCCGAGAAGACGAGATTTCATCATGAGATTGCCGCCTTCTTGGCACAGATGGAGGATCCCCTCGAACGCGACAATTATCTGGATGCCGTTGCGAGGGAATACAATATCGATAAAGCCCATCTGAAAGAAGCGGTTGCAAAAGAAGCAATGATTCTGGCGGATAAACCGGTCAGGGAGGAAGGAAGTCAGCCGGCAGGGAATGGCGGAAAAGACAAATCCGATAAACTATCGCAAAGCGAAAAAATGATGCTGACTTACCTTATTAACGAACCGGCACTTTACCCGCAGATTAAGAGTTATATCACCGAAGACGATTTTTCCGAAGGAATTTACCGGGAAGTTGCCCGGCTGATTCTAAAGGAACTCGAAGACGGTGAGGTCCCGAATCCGGCAAGAATTATCAGTATGTATGAGGATCCCGAGGACCAGAGCATGGTAAGTTCCCTTTTTACAACGGAAGTACGGCAGCTTGAGACAAAGGAGGACAAGGAAAAAGCCGTAGCCGAAATTCTTTACAAACTGAAGGAAAGAAATTTCCGAAGGCATGAAGAAACCCGGGGGAACGATATCAGTGCCATTACGGAAAGCATAGCCGAAAAGAAGGCTTTGCAGGAAATCAAGAAAATGCAGATTCGATTATAAGAAAGAGTAAAAGAGGAAGAGAGGACACAAACGTGGCTACGAAAAAAAAGGATGAAATGAAAGAAGTGACGACAGCGAAAGAGGAAACCAAAACGAAAAGCAAAGCGGCCAAAGCGCAGGGAAGTGAAGAAGCAGCTTCTTCGAAGAAGAGCGTAAAGGCCGAGAATACGGAAAAGAAAGAAACAAAGAAAACAACGAAGGCCGAGAGCACCGCGAAGAAAGAAACCGCAGAGAAAAAGGAAACGAAGAAAGCGGCAAAGGAAGAACCGGCCGAAAAGAAAGAAACAAAGAA
>OMRN01000027.1 GCA_900313265.1 uncultured Lachnospiraceae bacterium
CCCATCACGGAAACCAAAACCGTATCCGGCCGGATGGCGTTTTTTAATTCTTCCAAAGAAACAATGCCGTAGGAATCGGTCGAAAGATAGGTGACTTCAAATCCCTCTTTTTCGAGCTGTTTCATGGGATTTAAAACCGCCGGATGTTCAATCCGCGTGGTAATCACATGCTTTCCCCTTCTTGCGGCCGCTCTTGACGCCTGGAGAACTGCCCAGTTGTCGGACTCCGTTCCGCCGGAAGTAAAGAAGATTTCTTTTTCGTCCACTTTTAATGTCGACGCAATCGTCTGTCTGGCCGCACGGAGACGTTTTTCCGCATTCACTCCCATAAAATGACGGCTCGAGGGATTCGCATACTCCTCCCTCATGCACTCATTCATTTCTTCGATGACTTCGTCCATCACTTTCGTGGTGGCGGAATTATCCATATAACAAATCACAAATCTACCTCCAGGCAGTAATTAATCCAGGCAATCACATTCAGTCCCGCCGTCTCGGTCCGAAGAATTCTCTTTCCCAAAGAGAGCGGGACAATACCCGCTTCGTTTGCCATGGCTACTTCTTCTTCGTCAAAGCCGCCTTCCGGCCCGATAAAAATCGCAACCCTTGCTTTTTTGGTCTGCTGTGCCAAAGTCTTTTTTTCTTCGTCCGCTTCAGGGTTATTCTCCGGCAAAGGCAGCCGGGAACAATTTCTTACAACTTTCTTCAGGTTTTCAAAGACTTCCTTCGTCGCTTCCATTCCCTCCGAAAGTTCGTAAGGAATCATTTTAATTTCCATGTCCTGTGAAAAAGTTACGGCTTCTTTCATGGACATGATATCGTATATTTCCGGAATAACGGCGCGTTTACTCTGCTTTGCCGCGGCTTCCGCAATTTTCTGCCATCTCTCGATTCGGGCTTTCGCTTTCCCGGCATCCAGTTTTACAACGCTTCGTTTGCACTCAACCGGCACAATTCCGGACACGCCCAGTTCCACGCATTTCTGGACAATAAATTCCATTTTGTCGGCCTTCGGGAGGCCCTGGAACAGAATCATTTCCACCGGAGATTCCACGCCGGAAGGTTTGATAAACATCAGCTTACAGATAACGGCAGCGTCCTCAAAGCGTTCGATTTCGCATCGGTATTCATCATCGTCATTTCCGGTTCCGACGGAAATTTCCTCGCCCGGATGCATGCGAAGAACGTTGCGGATATGATTGTAATCCGCACCGTCAATGTACACTCTGTGTGCTTCTTTATCGATATTTTCTTCCTTTACAAAGAAGTGATACATTTTTCCTGCCCTGTATACCGTTTCTGACAGCCGTTATTTCCCTTTTTTATGCCAGTTTTCCCCGCAGATTTTTATTCTTTACCGGCTTTTTCCTGCGGTCACACTGACCCACTCGCCGTCACGTGTAACTTCCAAAAGTTCCAGCCCGGCTTTTTTTATTACATCCGTCACGAAGTCTTCCTTTTCGGCGATGATTCCGGATGTGATATAAATTCCGCCGGGTTTCATCTGATTTACGATGACCGGGGTCAACGGCTCCAAAACCGTATGAAGGATGTTGGCAACGACAATGTCGTATTTCTCGTATCCCGCCCAGTCCTGAACCTCTTTATCGGTAATGATATTTCCGATAATCATTTCAAAATCATCTTCGGAAATACCGTTTTTCTCCATGTTTTCTTTTGTTGCATCCAGTGCGCAGGGATCCAGGTCCGTTCCCTTTGCATGACCGGCTCCGTACATCAAGGCCACTATCGCCAGTATTCCGCTGCCGCATCCGACATCGAGAATCTCGGCATCCTTCGTTATGTATTTGCGAATCTGACGGATGCAGAGTCTCGTCGTTTCATGTGCTCCGGTTCCGAACGCCGTACCGGGATCGATATGAAGTACCTTTCCGGTGTGTTCCGGCATTTCCTCTTCTTCCCAGGAAGGAATAACAAGCAGATCATCAATGAAGAACCGGTGGAAATACTTTTTCCAGTTGTTAACCCAGTCAAGATCCTCGGTTTCGGAAACCAGTACCGTTCCTTCTCCGATATCCGTATACTGCTTTGTTTCTTCAAGCACCGTATCGATATCGGCAAGAAGCGCCTCCATATTAAGATCATCACTTGCTTCCACAAAGAAATTCAGATAAGCGATTCCGTCATCCTCTTCCGGCTGAGGAGGAATATCCACAAACATCTGCTCCTTTTCCAGCGCACTAAGCGGGATTTTATCCTCAATCTGCGCGCCTTCCAGACCGATATCCTCCATGTTGCAAATCAGAATATCCTCTGCATCGGTGATTGTTTTAATCGTGATTTTTTTCCACTTCATATTCTCTTCTTTCTCCCCGGGTGCCTGTCACTTTTGGGTCAAAAGTGACAGGCACCCGGCAATGTCTTTAATCAGTCCCTGTCCTGCAAATCAATTTTCAAAACTTCCAGATACGGCACCATTACCCCGTCCTGCTTCGGAATCACATAAGCGGGATTTAACTCGTCATGTCGAAAACTCTTGCGTCCGCCACTCTCGGCGCGGTCCCAGAAAAGTTTTAAATACTCATACGGCAGATAGTAAAGTTCATCTCGTGTCGTATAATAAATCAGAAAAAAAGCAATCCCGCCCTGCGCCTCGAAATCTCCCATAAACTTCACCTGATGGGCATGAATATTCTGCAGGGAAAATGTATCCGTCGCGCTTTCTTTTGCATCGAAACATACCGGAATTCCCTGTACGGCGCCGATATAATCGACCGTACTTTTCTGTTCGAAATACGCAAGCGTGATATGTCTGCTTTTCTGATCAATTTCGATAGGCGTAATCGGTGTGGGAATCTTCTGAATAAGAGCCAGACCATCCTCTCTGTATTTTTCATTTGTCCGGTTAATCATGTCTTCAAGTACCGAGCCGCGAAGACCGCGTGATTTCCAGGTTGCCATTACTCCTCCGCATCCGTCATATCAGTAACTGCCGCTTTTTACACAAAAACTCAAAATATATTATATCACAGTATCCATAGATTTATGCACATAAAAATAACGCCGCTCCCGGCGTTATTTTTTAGGCTTTTATTTGAACAGCCCTTTCTTTTTCTTTTCCTTCACGGCACCCGCATTCTTTGCGGCATTCAGATAATCTCCGCTGTGCGCATCGAAGTTCCGGAGTGCTTCCTTCGCTTCCGCATTCAGGCGTTCGGGAACTTTTACCACGAATTTGACAAAATGATCGCCTCTCTTTTCTTTGTCGCGAAGTGTCGGAACACCTTTTCCTTTCAGGCGGATAACTGTATCGGTCTGCGTTCCCGCCTTCACTTCGTAAGCAATCTTTCCGTCCACCGTATCAATTAAAACATCTCCGCCCAAAGCCGCAACCGTAAACGGTAAATCCACGGTCGAGTAGATGTCGTATTCCTGTCTTTGAAAAATCGGATGGCGGGAAACCAGCGTACG
>OMRN01000035.1 GCA_900313265.1 uncultured Lachnospiraceae bacterium
ACAGAGGATGTATTCCCCCTGTTTCAGCCTTTTGCCCCGCACATAGGCTAACGTCCGTCCCGAATCGGAAACCACTTTTTTATTCGTTAAGTCCACGGAAAAATCGGTAAAAGACCGGTTCATTCCTTCCCCCGTAAACTTCACAAAGCTTTCCTTTGCGGAGAAAATGACAAAGGGCTCGAATCCGCTCTCCCTCTCTTCTTTTGTAAAGCACTTCTCCTGCAATGCGGCGGACAGTTCCCTTTTTTCCTGAATATCCACTCCCACCGGATGACAGGAAAGGGCTAATGCCACATATTTTCCGGAATGGGACAGGGAGAAATATAACCCCGGATATTCCGGAAGATACGGTTTTCCTTTTTCTCCGTAAGCAATATCCATATGGCGCATCTGCCTTGCTTTATCGAAAACCTCGTCGGTAAACTCAAACTTTTTCATCAGTTCCTTTTCGTCACGATGTCCGCAGTCCTTCTTTCCGACGCTGAAGGAAAGATAATCAAGCAGCGCGGACTGAAGCAGGATTCCCGCGGAAAAGGAGCGTATTTTATCCATCGGCTGCTTTACCTTCTCCACGCACTTTTGGCGTTCGGGACAAAGCAAACTCATCTTTTCTTCAAAGATGTCCGGGTGGTTTTCGTATAAATCGGCGATTTTGCCGACATTTGCCTTATATAAATAGATCATGCCTTCATTTCCTTTTGGGTGCCTGTCACTTTTCGGCTCAAAGTGCCTGTCACTTTTCGTCCAAAAGTGACAGGCACCCTGAGTAATTACTCCTGCGTTTCCTCTTTCTTGGGAATCACAACCTTGATGCAAAGCTCTTCTAACTGCTGCTCATCCACGATATTCGGAGCCTCGCTCATTAAATCCGATGCATCCTTCACCTTCGGGAATGCCATAACGTCACGGATGGAGTCCGCTTTCACCATCAGCATAATCATACGGTCCAAACCGTATGCAAGTCCTGCGTGAGGCGGTACCCCGTACTTAAAGGCATCCAGTAAAAATCCGAATCTTTCCTGAGCCTGCTCTTTGGTGAATCCGAGCATTTCAAACATTTTTTCCTGAATGTCGCCCTGATGGATTCTGACAGAACCGCCGCCGAGCTCGGTACCGTTCAGTACAATATCGTAAGCCTTTGCACGAACCGCACCTGGATTCGTATCAAGAAGAGGAATATCCTCATCCATCGGCATGGTAAACGGATGATGAACCGCAACGAATCGGTTCTCTTCCTCACTCCACTCAAGAAGCGGGAATTCCGTTACCCAGAGGAAATTATATTTGTCATGATCAATTAAGCCCATCTCTTCGCCGAGTTTTAAACGGAGTGCGCCGAGTACGGCCCAGACTACCGCATTTTTATCCGCTGCGAATAAGAGCAAATCGCCCGGCTCGCCGCCCATAGCATCAACCAGTGCCTTTAACTGCTCTTCCGTCATGAATTTCGCAAAGGAAGACTTGTAAGTTCCGTCGGCATTCACCGCAAGATAGGCAAGACCCTTTGCACCGTAATCTTTTGCAAAATCCACAAGCGCGTCAATCTTCTTACGCGGCATTTCCGCCTGGCCCTTTGCGTTTAATCCACGCACGGAGCCGCCGTTTTCGAGTGCGCCCGTAAATACACCGAATCCGCAGCCTTTTACGACTTCGGATACATCGTTAAGTTCCATACCGAATCTCGTATCCGGCTTATCGGAACCGTAACGATTCATCGCATCAATCCATTTCATTCTCTGCAAAGGAAGGGGTACGTCGATGCCGATGCTGTCCTTAAATACCTTGGCAATCAGTCTTTCGTTGACATCCAGTACATCTTCGACATCCACGAAGGATAATTCCATATCAACCTGCGTAAATTCCGGCTGACGGTCCGCACGAAGGTCCTCGTCACGGAAGCACTTCGCAACCTGGAAATAACGGTCGTAACCGGAGCACATTAAAAGCTGTTTGAATAACTGCGGAGACTGAGGCAATGCGTAAAAATTGCCGGGATGTACACGGCTCGGTACCAGGTAGTCTCTCGCGCCTTCCGGTGTGGACTTCATTAAAATCGGGGTCTCAATCTCAAGGAACCCTTCTTCGGATAA
>OMRN01000177.1 GCA_900313265.1 uncultured Lachnospiraceae bacterium
TATGACGATGTTTACAGAAGATGGATGGGAATGATTGCCTGCGGACTTGAAAGCGTTCGCCGAAATCTGGTTATTAATTTCCTCGAAAACCTTACCAGGCCCGTGAATAAATTCGGTTTCTCGGAGAGGCTGAATGATTTAAACGAAGAAGAAAAGGAAGATTTCCGCCTTGTTGAGAAGATCCTGAACGGAAATCTGTTCCGCTATCATTTCCAGCCGATTGTCAGCGCAAAAGACGGAAGTATTTATTCGTATGAAGCACTGATGCGTTCCGATACGGAGAAATTCGTTTCCCCGCTTGATATTATCAAATACGCCGGCATGATGAACCGATTAACCGATGTGGAAAAAGCAACTTTCTTAAATATCCTTTCCATCGTCGAAGAACAGAAGGTCATTTTTGAAGGCAGGAAAGTATTTATCAACAGCATTCCGGGAATTAAGATTCTCGATGAGGATGCAAAGAAGATTTCCGGATATCTGGAAAAAGACGCCAATTCCGTTGTAGTGGAACTGACGGAAGAAGCGGAATTGGACGACAGGGAACTTCAGACTACCAAGGATTTCTACCGGAATCTCGGCATTGAACTGGCTGTTGACGATTACGGAACCGGCTATTCGAATGTTGCGAATCTTTTACGTTACATGCCGAATTATGTAAAAATCGACCGGTCGCTTCTCAGTGAAATTCAGAATAAAACCCAGAAGCAGCATTTTGTCCGTGAAATTATCGAATTCTGCCATGACAACGGAATTCTGGCTTTAGCGGAAGGAATCGAAACCAGAGAAGAACTCCAGACCGTTATTTTGCTCGGAGTGGATTTAATTCAGGGGTATTATACCGCCAGACCGGCAGCCGAAGTGAGGAAGGAAATCGATGAGAAAGTCCGTCGGGAAATCATTTCCTTTAAACAGGAACAGGAGGACGGACAGAGAAAGCACATCTATATTGCGGGCAGAACCAACCGTGTTTCGTTAAACTCTTTGGCAAGAAGCGGAAATACGGATATTTTGATCGGATCCGGCAATATGGTATATAAAGACCTTTCCATTATCGGAACCCCCGGACTGAAAACAGATATCCATATGCGGATTGAGGCCGGTTATGAGGGAAGAATCACGCTCGAAGATGTATATTTTGCCAATGTAAAGAATCGTCCCTGCATCGAAATCGGGCCGGGTGCAAAGGTTTCGCTCATATTAAAAGGAGAGAACCATTTTTATGACGGCGGCATACAGGTGCCGGATGACAGCAGGCTGACGCTGGAAGGAGACGGAAATCTGTCGATTGTTTTAAATGCTCCCGATTCGTTCGGAATCGGAAATTATATGGATCTTCCTCATGGTGAGATTATCTTCCTTCAGGAGGGCGAGGTTCACATCATGTCGAAAGGAAAAGAAGGAATCTGTATCGGATCCGGTCTCGGCGGAAAAACACATATTGTAAGAGGCAAGTATAATCTTGAGGGCAACGGCGATAACTGTGTCGGAATCGGATCGTTAAACGGTACGGAAGACATTCACGTTGAGTCCTGCCTTCTGGAACTGGATATTTCCGCGACCATGGCAGTCGGAATCGGCTCCTTTAATGAGGATGCGAAGGTGACAATCAGCCGCACGGCACTCAGATGTTCCATGTCCGGAAAGGAAGTTGTCGGAATCGGTACTTTGAAAGGGAAAGTGGCGGATGTGGCGTGCGATAACGGTAATTTTGCGGTAAATCTGCGAGCGGAGCGGGCAGCCTGCCTCGGTGCCATGAACGGAAAAACTGTAATCAATGTTCAGAACGCTTCGTTTCAGACCATATGCAACGGACATGATGCGTTCGCATTCGGATGCAACAGTCCGGATACACTGATTCGTTTGGAAAACGGTGAAATCCGGGCGGATGTATGGAATGAAAGCGGATGGATTACGAAAGCGGATGTGGAGAATTTCTATTATAAAAACGGAAGACTGAGAAGAAGAGTGAACGGGGAAGACAAGCCGGATATTACGGATAATCCGTAAGCATCCGAAACAAAGTAAAAAGCCCCGGTTTTAATTAAGAATCCCAGAAGAGTAAAAGAAGAATAAAAGAAGAATAAAAGAAGAATAAAAGAAGAATAAAAGGGGAACCGGCAACAGGAGAATGATTGAAAAAGAAAGGAATCGGGCATGAGAAAATCAGGCATTAAGAAAACGGGAATTATACTGTTAAGCGCATGTGTTTTATTTAACAGCATGATACTTCCGGCAACCGCTTCGGGGAAGCCTTCGGAAGAAGTAGTTTCGGAAGTGATTTCCGAAGAGGATTCGGAAACATCGGAAGAGGTAAGCGAGGATATTTCCGAAAAAGAATCCGAAGAAGCAAGCGAGGAAACCTCCGAAAAGTCATCCGAAGAAGCAAGTGAGGAAACCTCCGAGAAGAATTCGGACAAATCTTCGGAGGTAACATCCGAAGATGCATCCGAAGACACATCCGAGGAGGATGAGATTTCTTCCGAAGAGATGTCGGATGCGGAAGAGGAAGGGGATGAACTCGGGGCTTCGCAGCGAATTACGAATCTTCAGTGGCATAAGGAAGGATATGTGACTTTCACTTACGGGACATCTAATTACAACTGGGAATCGATTCGTGTCAGTTATGAGGGAATGGAAGTTTATACCCTCAGCGCTGAGTTAAAGAATAATACAACCCAGCATATTCAGTGTGCTTTTAATGAATCCGGGACATATAAAGTCCAGATTTATCAGTTTACCAGCAATGTGCACAGTTATGACAGGAAGGATCTTTCCTGCGAAATAGAGGTACAATATACCAGAACGGCATCAGAGATCGCCAGACCCACGAATCTGCACTGGGAGAAGGATTCGTTCGGCCCGAATTTTGTCTGCTTTAACGGTTCCGCAAATGCAAGGTCGTATATCATTCGCGGATATAATAACGGATATAATAACTGGTCCAGTTATACCAATTCCAATGCGACGAGATACGATCAGTACCGGCAAAATTACGGATCACCGAACTATTTTACCGTACAGGCCGTCAGTTCGGATCTTTCCAAATGGGCAAATTCCAAACCGGCGTATTGGGATTCCAAGTCCATATTTAAGGATGTACCGGCCAATGCATGGTATACGGATGCGGTACTTTATGCCACATACCGGAATATTATGAACGGTACCGGTGACGGTTCAACGTTCTCGCCGAACGGGAATATTACGAGGGCACAGCTTGCCATGGTTTTATACAGCTGCGATTATAAGCCGGCCGTCAGTGCACAGAATCCTTTCAAGGATGTAAAAGCGGGGCAGTGGTATACTAGTGCCGTTTTATGGGCGAATGACAAAGGAATCGCCAAGGGACATGCCGCAACGGGAGGCGGTATGGAATTCGGAGTGAATAACCCCATTACCAGGCAGGATCTGGCCGTGATGCTCTACTCTTATGCGAAGTACCGGAATTATACAGCTTTCGATGCATCCGGTTACGTAAATAAATTTAAGGACGGCAAAAGTGTCAGCAATTATGCGAAACCGGCCATGGGATGGTTCGCCGCAATAGGAGTGATTTCCGGAAAAGGAAAGAGCGGAGCACCCGAGAGCGAGCTGAGACTGGACCCCGCCGGATATGCAACCAGAGCGGAGTGCGCAGCCATCATTAAGAAGTTCAGAGAGTGGTATTATGTGGAACGGTAATCAGTAAAAACGTTCGAAAATGTGACCGTCCTGGAAACACATCCGAACGTCACTGTTTTCGTCATCTTCATCGGAGTAAACCTGAGCGACGGTAACAAAGTTACCGTCCTCATTTTTTAAGGAGTAGGCTTTATATCCCCTGCCGCCTTCGGCTTCTTCCCAGGTCCCGGAAACATATTCCCCTTCCGTGCAGGGAACAAAATGCGAACTGATGGGCTCAATCAGGTAAGCATTCCAGGTGCGGTCCGCCTTGAATTCCACCGCATAAAAATCGCCGATGGTAATATCCGTTAATGTCCAGAAACCTAAGGGGGAATAGATATCATCGGATTTATCTTCGTTTCCGGGGGTATAGGTAACATCCAGGGATGCTTTTCCGAGGCTTTCTTTCGTATAAACGGGCAAATCTCTTTCTCCGATGGGGATTAACATCGCGCCGTCCCAGAATAAATCTTCCCCGTAAGAGAAATCTCCGTCGTGACAGCTGAGAGTTCCGTCCGTATTCTCCGAAAAAGTCAGATTATAAACGGCCGGAGAGGAACCGTTTCCGAGTCCCACCAAAACCATGGAAACCGTAATCTGTCCTTCCGTATACTCGGTTGCCTGTGCATAGTTTCCGCGAAGCAGTACAACTTCCTCGGATGCATTTTTCATATAAACCTGTACAAGGTGGTCATCGGTAAATTCAACCATCGGGGCATAGGTATTGTCTCCGAGAATCCGCCACATGCCGGGAATGGCGGCGGGGATTTCTTCGGTAACACCTTTATCAATGACTTTTGCGATATCATAATCTTCCGAACGGTAGCAGAAAGCATTCAGATGTCCCATTTCCTCGTCTAAACGAATATATTCCGACGTCTCAAGCATCGATTCGTTTCCCGAACCGAGATCCTTAAAGGCAATTCCTTCTTCGGTAAGACTCATGGTAAAGGTTGCGGGATTTCCGCCCGACCAGTACTGCGTTAAATTCGACTGTATACTGAAAGTTAAAACCGAAACATCAAAGGAATTGGCGATGGGGGAAGCAAAATCGTCCGCATTGTCCGCGAAAAATTCCACGGCGGCAAACCCGTTGTCTTCGGTATCGACGAAACCGTAAAGGTTTCCGCCGACTTCATAGATTTCCAGTTTTGAACCGGGGTTTCCTTTTTGTTCGTATAAGCCTTCGGCCCTTCCGGCGAAGGACATGCTTTCGAGTGTATAGAATCCGTCCGGATCATAAGCATCTTTTCGAACCGGACCGATGGGAGCGGATGCTGCTTCGGAAGCATTCTCCGGAGCATTCCAGTCACCGGACACGGACGGGGTGTTTTCGGATGTGATAACATCGCTTCCGCTTTCGGAAGTTTTCGGAACGCCGAGTATGGTGCATCCGAACAGAGCGGAAGTAACGGTAAGAAGTGTTACGGCATATAAGATTTTTCTTTTCATATTCATTTTCTCCGTAGTATTCATTGTTTTGTAATTCCCAATCGAATTCCGACGGGGGATTTCTGTCATCATAATAGGAAAAAATCAGGGGTTCGTCAAATAATATCCCGTGAGTGA
>OMRN01000160.1 GCA_900313265.1 uncultured Lachnospiraceae bacterium
GAAATGACCGGCGTCGATGATACTGAGTCCCTCTTCCATCGCATCCAGTGCTTTATGATAAGTGATATCCCCGGTAATATATACCTGACAGCCCGCCTGAATGGCATTCTTTATGGCGTAGGAGCCGCTTCCGCCGCAGATAGCCACCTTCTCCACAATGATATCGCCTTCCCCGTAAAGCATGACGTTCGGAATATGGAATTTAATCTTCACGGTTTCGGCAAGTTCCTTTAAGCTGACTTCTCTCGGCAGTAAACCGATGCGGCCGATGCCTTCCTTGGAAATATCGTCTTCGTAGGTTACATCCAGCACGCTTTTTCTCTTCAGTCCCAGTTCATCGGCAACGGCATCCGCCATTCCCATGACATCGAAGTTGGTATGCATGCAGGCATAACCGATATTGTGTTTTGCAAGTGTGAGAATTTTATTACCGACAACATCATCCGTTACCACGCGCTTTACCGGCGTAAAAATCATCGGATGATGGGTAAGCAGAAAATCCGCTTTCTTCTCCACGGCCTCTTCAATGACTTCGTTCGTGGCATCGAGTGCCAAAAGAACACGGGTGACTTCCGCATTCTTATCTCCCACGAGAAATCCCGAATTATCCCAGTCCATGGCAAAAGAAGACGGGGACAGCTGCTCGAGCTTATCCAGTACTTCCTGACATTTCATATGTTTTCCCCCCTGCATATGTCCGCATTTTTCGCTTTTTACAAAGCCCTCCGTCCGGCCGTGTCTATTTATTTGCCGTACATCCTCCATTTAGCGAGCATCAGTATTTCCATTTCTCCGCTTAATTCGGCAAGCCGCTCACCTACGCTCTCTTCCTCCGGCTTTTGTTCAAGCGATTCGGAAAGGGCAAGCAGGCGTTCTTCCTCTTTATCGAGAAACTTCGAAAGAACCGGCGATTTATCCTTCATCAGCCGACAGCCGTAGGTGTATTCACACCTCTCCTCCGTCGATGCTTCCGACAGTTCCTTCTCTGCCCGGTCTAACCATTCCTCAAATCCGGTTTCCTCTTCATCCGTATCGGAAAGGGAATACCCGGCAAACGTTTTTCCGGGCGGTGTAATACTCATTACCGTATAAAATTTACCATCCTCCGTTACCATGCGTTCATCGTCGGTAACGAATCCCCACTTTTTTAATACAAAGCGGACAAGAGCGATTTTTGACTGAATCTGCAGTACGACCTGAGACCAGTCTGCCACAATTGCGCGGCCTTCGTAGAGAATGCGAAGTGCCAGCGGTCCGCCCATGCCGGCAATCACGCCGGCATTACTCTCGCCTTCTTTTAATACTTTCAGTCCGTCTCCCAGACGAAAATCCATATCCTCCGTCGTCCCGTAAAGGCCTGCATTTTCTCTCGCCTGAGTAAGAGGCCCTGCATGAATATCGCAGGCAATCACGCGGGAAGCTTTATGGTTTTTAAGCAGTGCAATCGAAAGATAGCCGTGGTCACAGCCGATATCCGCAATGCACTGCGCACTTTTTACCATCTCTTCCACCGCGCCGAGCCGGCTCCCGAGTTTTGGACCAATCTCTGTTTTCTCCGTGGTGTCACCCATTTAAAAACCCTCCGGCCGCAAACGGCTTAATCAAGATAATCCTTTAATTTGCGGCTTCTTGAAGGATGGCGGAGTTTTCTTAACGCTTTTGCCTCAATCTGACGGATACGTTCACGTGTTACGTTAAACTCACGTCCGACTTCTTCCAAAGTACGCTGACGTCCATCGTCTAAGCCGAAACGAAGACGGAGAACCTTCTTCTCACGGTCGGTCAGTGTATTTAATACTTCCTCGAGCTGTTCGCGAAGAAGCGTCTGTGCTGCGGCTTCAGCGGGAACGGGAACGTTCTCATCCTGAATAAAATCACCGAGGTGGGAATCTTCCTCTTCACCGATCGGGGTTTCAAGCGATACCGGTTCCTGCGAAATCTTTAAGATTTCACGGACTCTTTCTTCCGGCATTTTAAGAACTTCCGCGATTTCTTCCGGAGAAGGCTCACGTCCAAGTTCCTGTAAAAGCTGACGGGACACACGAATCAGCTTGTTGATGGTTTCCACCATATGTACCGGAATACGAATGGTTCTGGCCTGATCGGCAATGGCTCTGGTGATTGCCTGACGAATCCACCATGTTGCATAGGTGGAGAATTTATATCCCTTGCGGTAATCGAATTTCTCGACTGCCTTGATTAATCCCAAGTTTCCTTCCTGAATCAGGTCTAAGAAAAGAAGGCCTCTTCCGAC
>OMRN01000286.1 GCA_900313265.1 uncultured Lachnospiraceae bacterium
ACTTACATATGCGGGAAGACTTGATAAAGATTCCGAGGGACTTTTGATTATGACCGATGACGGGGAATTAATCGACCGGATGATGCGCTCAAGAAACGGGCATGAGAAGGAATACGAAGTAACGTTAAGAAATCCCGTAACGGATGATTTTATCCGCCGGTTTGAAGAAGGTGTTTACATTAAGGAACTGGATGTAACAACAAAACCGTGCACGGTAAAACGCATGGGAGACAAAAAGGTGTGCATTATCCTTACGCAGGGATTAAACCGGCAAATTCGAAGAACATCGAAAATATTGGGAAATAATGTGGTAAAATTAAAAAGAACGAGGGTCGTTAATATCACGCTCGGAGATTTAAAGCCGGGAGAATTCAGGGAACTGACGGAAGAAGAAATCGGTAAACTACGGATGAAACTCGAAATGTGACCGGAAAACAATAAAATAACCGGAAAGAATTGAAAAAGTACCGGAAAAGAAGGAAAAGACCAGCAGACCAAGTAGTGGATTGCAATAAAAATGATAATGATAGCGGGAGCATAATATGTGGGAAAAAGAGCAGGAGAGAATGCGTGAACTTCATCGGATTTTAAAAGAGGCGTCCGAAGCTTACTACGCAAAAGATGAAGAAATCATCAGCAATTTCGAATATGACAAACTGTATGACGAACTGGCCGGACTCGAAGAAAAGACGGGGATTGTTCTGGCCGGATCACCGACGTTAAATGTCGGATATGAGGCAGTGGATTTTCTTCCGAAGGAAAAACATGCATCACCCATGCTGTCATTAGATAAAACGAAAAGCAGGGATGAACTGGCGGACTGGCTCGGGGACAAGGAAGGTTTGCTTTCCTGGAAACTGGACGGATTAACCATCGTACTTACCTATGAAAACGGTGAATTATTAAAGGCCGTAACACGCGGAAACGGGGAAGAGGGCGAGATTATTACGCCAAACGCGAAGATGTTTATGAACCTGCCTGTTAAAATAGCCTACAAGGGCAGTTTGATTTTAAGGGGAGAAGCGGTAATCGGTTATAAGGATTTCGAGACGATTAATGCAACCATAACCGATCCCTCACAGCAGTACAAAAACCCGAGGAATCTCTGTTCCGGAAGCGTCAGACAGTTGAACAATGAAATTACAAAACAGCGGAAGGTTCGCTTTTATGCGTTCTCACTGGTACAGGCACAAGGCGTGGATTTTCACAATTCAAGGATGGAGCAGATGTCCTTCTTAAAAGATCAGGGCTTTGAAACGGTGAATAACATCCTTGTAAATAAGACCACCATTCATGATGCCATCGCGTGGTACGAAAAAGAAATCGAGACCTATGACATTCCTTCGGACGGACTGGTGCTCACCTATGAGGATATTGCCTACGGCATTTCTCTCGGGCGGACGGCAAAGTTCCCGAGAAATGCCATTGCGTTTAAATGGCAGGATGAACAGGCGGTAACCACACTTAAGTATATCGAGTGGTCACCTTCCCGGACGGGACTGATTAATCCGGTTGCCGTTTTTGAACCCGTGGAACTCGAAGGTACCACGGTAAGCCGTGCTTCGGTGCATAATGTCAGCGTCATGCGGGCGCTGAAACTCGGAATCGGAGATAAGATTACCGTTTATAAGGCCAACATGATTATTCCGCAGATTGCGGAGAATTTAACCTGTTCGGGTAATGTGGTGATTCCCGATACCTGTCCGGTCTGCGGCGGAAAAACCGAAATCATGGAGCAGAACGAAGCACAGACGCTCATGTGCATAAATCCGGAATGCCCGGTAAAACAGGTCAAGGCATTTACTCTTTTTGTCAGCCGTGATGCCATGAATTTTGACGGCCTCTCGGAGATGACAATCGAAAAATTCACGGAAAAGGGAATCATTAAGGAATATGTGGATTTCTTTAAACTGCCAAACCATAAAGAAACAATCGTGAATATGGAGGGCTTCGGGGAGCAGTCGTACAATAACCTCGTACAAAGTGCCGAGAAGGCAAGAAATACCACACTTGCGCGGGTTCTGTGCGGGCTGGGGATTTCCGGCGTCGGTGTTGCCAATGCAAAACTTATCGCCCGTCATTTTGATGAGGATATTGAAAAACTGATGAATGCCTCCATGGAAGAAATCAGTGAAATCGAGCATGTCGGAGATGTGATTGCAAAGAGCATGACGGAATATTTTGCCAATCCCGTCAAATGCGGGGAAATTAGCCGTCTGCTTGAC
>OMRN01000364.1 GCA_900313265.1 uncultured Lachnospiraceae bacterium
ATTCTTTTTACCCTCCCGTGTAAACAGTTTAATCATCTTGCGTATATGTTTGTTAAAATATGCCCGAACCAGATAAAAACCGAGTATGCCGACCTGGAACCGTCCCTTGATGTAGCCGTCGGCTTCGAAAATCTTTTTTTCGAATTCGGCATCGAATTTTATCTGTTTGGGGAAATAGGTATAAATCATACTATACATGGCAACCGCGTTTGCGGTATCTGCGGGATTGTCGGCGCCGTAATGTACATAGACGCGCAGCTTTCTCGGACGCACATGCTTAATCAGCCCTTTAATGGTTTTCTTCACCATTTTAAAGGCAGGTTCCATGCTCGGATGATGAAGTACCCGGTAATAATACTTAATCAGTTTCTGGTAATACCGGACCTTTTTCTCAATATTATGACCTTTTCGTTTTAGATTATACCATTTTTCTTTCAGATTTTGAAATGCTTTCTTTACAGAATCGAAAAAATCATGAATCTGCTCTTCCAATGTACGTTTCGGAAGCGCTTCTTCCATAAATTCGGCAATTTCTTCGTCGGTTAATTCGTCCGGTCCTTCTTCGTCGCCTTCCGGATTTCCGTCCTCTCCGGACGTTTCTTCTTCGGAATCATCTTCACCTTCCGGATGTTCCGCGTTGTCTGGCTTTTCGTGATCCGCGCCGGCGATATCGATAATTTCGGTATCATCAAGTGCGGAATCGTAATCCGGCAGCTCTTCTTCCTCTTCGGAAAAATCGTCCTTATACACAGTAAACCAAAGGACTTTTACCTGCAAAAGAGGTTCGCCGTTTTCATATGAAAGGATTGCCCGGATAAAGGAAAAGAAAAATGACACAACCGCTTTTGCTTTTAATTCCCCACGGTAACTGCCGCCGATTTTATAAAAAAACGGCCAAAACAGTACGGTCAGTAAAATCAGAAGAATCAACGCGATTATACCGAGTAAAACAAATCCGATTATTTTTAATACCTGCAAAAATACCATTTGTCCTACTTTCCTTTACCGGCGTTATATTCCCTGTCTTTTTCTTCCGAGTCGATATAATCTCTGACAAAAATGAAATCTTTTACTTCTTTAAAACGGTTCACCGTGTCGTATCTTTTTTCCAGATAATCGCGATATCGCGTTTCGTTTCCGGTCCGGTAGGTATCATCGATAATCCAAAGAAGCATGTTCTTTGCGGTTTTTTCATCGGAAGCAAATCCGATGACCAAAGGTTTGTGATGATGGAAATACGGAACATTTAAATTCTTCACTTCCGTAAACTCCATTCTTGATCCGCACTCGGGGAAATAGACACAAAGCAAAGGAAGGGTAAATACTCTTCCTTTTTTCGGAAACAGATGTTTCCGGTGCAGTATTTTATTGCTTTTTTCGTCGACGTAAAGTGACGATAAATATCTCATGTAAAAAACTCCGGTCTGACGAAAGAAGAGCCCTCATTTCGGGGCTCTTCTATTCGTAATTATCGTGTTAATTTATCAACCATCTTTAATATGTTATCCGCATCAAATGGTTTGGTTACAAATTCGGAAGCCCCGAGTTTGATGGCATCCATCATTTTATTCTGCTGACCGGCAGCGGTAACCATAATCACCTTGGCGTCTTTGTTCTCCTCTTTGATGGTTTTTAATGCCTCAAGACCGTCCATAATCGGCATCGTAATATCCATGGTGACAACCTGAGGAGAAAACTCTTTGTATTTGTTTACACCGTCAAGCCCGTCAACGGCTTCCGCAACAATTTCGTGTCCTGCCCCTTCCAGGATGCCTCTTAAAATTTTACGGGATGTTCTGGAATCATCTACAATTAAAATTTTCGCCATGTTTTATTCCCCCTTAATGGTGATACTTTCGCCGAATACCGAAACCACATCGATTTCTTCTCCGCCGATAAACACCGGAAGTTTACAAATTTTACCTGCCGTTAAAACATACGGTCCTTCCTTATATATCGGAGGAAGCATGTCAACATAGAATTTGGGTGCACAGTCGGATGCGAACATTCCGTTTACGCAGTTGATAAATTCCGCGCACGCATCGAGTGCATCGGCATCCACAACTTCGAATTCCTCGCCAGCGAATTTATTGGCGATGCGAAGAAGTGCTTTTCCTTTTCCGCAGAAAGCCAGACCGGCTTCGCCGTCTCCTTTTACTCCCTGAAGGGCAAATCCGTCGGTATCCACAAAATCTTTCCATTCCGCTTTGCCGATGTATAAGTCGTTATCAATTAAACGCATCAGGGTTTTGACACAGACAAGAATATTCTCTTTCTGGTAATCATCCATATTAAGCGGTAAGAAAAGAGGAATAACCAGATCGGCTTCTCCGCTTTTTAAGCGGTCCATTTCGGTCTGAGTAAAATTCAAAGAACGCTGGAATGCAAGATAACTTTCGTTAATTTCATCCATTGTCATAAGACCTTCATTGGTAATCTCCTGAACAAAGGATAAATAAAGATTCCCCTGCATGCCGAGAAGTCTTCCGACCTGTTCGTCCGTAAGATATCCCTTCTCAACGGCAATATCACCGAATCTTTTATCGAGTACGGACTGCAGACGGTTCACTTCGTCTGCCTGCTCAACA
>OMRN01000378.1 GCA_900313265.1 uncultured Lachnospiraceae bacterium
ATGACAAAGGCAAGTGCCAGTTTTCCGCCCATGATAATTGCCATGACAATCGAAAAAGCAAGCATAAGCGGTGCCCGGACGGCAATACGGATAATCATCATATATGCCATCTGTACATTCGATACATCGGTTGTCATTCTGGTAACCAGAGACGATGTCGAGAATTTGTCGATATTATGGAATGTAAAAGTCTGGATTTTGCGCATCAAATCTCCGCGGATATTTTTGGCAAAACCGGTAGATGCCATGGCTGCGGTATAACCGCCCATGCCGCCGCAGAAAAGGGATGCCAGTGCAATAGCGCTTAAAAGAGCGCCGACGCGGAGAAGATAGCTCATATCCACGACTCCGTTGCCGAGGTTATTGACCAGATCCGCCGTAATGTATGGGATTAAGGATTCCAGTGCCGCCTCACCGACCATAAATAAAATGGTCAGGATGCTCGGAGTCCAGTATTTCCTTATGCTTTTTAATAATCTGAACATGGTGTTACTCTTTCTGTTTATTTCCGTATTATCTCTCTGCTCTCATCGGATTATTTAAGAAATCCTCGTAAGTTAAGCGGATGCCCTCTTCCAGTTCGGTCGAATACTTCCAGCCGAGTGCTTCGGCTTTGGATACGTCGAGCAGTTTTCTCGGAGTTCCGTTCGGTTTGGATGTATCCCAGAGAATGGTTCCTTCATAACCGATTACTTTCGCCACGAGTTCGGTCAGTTCTTTAATGGTGATTTCCTTTCCGGTTCCGGCATTCACGGTTTCGTTGCCGGAATAGTTGTTCATTAGGAAAACACAGAGATTGGCAAGATCGTCCACATAAAGGAATTCTCTTAAGGGGGAGCCGTCGCCCCAGCAGGTAACTTCCGTAAGGCCTGATTCTTTTGCTTCATGGAACCGGCGAATCAGTGCCGGAAGCACATGAGAGTGCGTCGGATGATAGTTGTCATTCGGTCCGTAAAGGTTCGTCGGCATCACGGAAATATAATCCGTTCCGTACTGGCGGTTTAAGAATTCGCAGTATTTCAGGCCCGAGATTTTTGCAAGTGCATAGGCCTCATTGGTCTTCTCGAGAGCGGATGTAAGGAGGCAGTCCTCCTTCATCGGCTGCGGGGCAAGTCTCGGATAAATGCAGGAAGAACCTAAGAATTCCAGTTTCTTACAGCCGTTTTGCCATGCCGAATGAATCACGTTCATCTCAAGAATCATGTTATCGTACATAAAATCCGCAAGCGCGCTTTCGTTTGCCACGATTCCTCCGACCTTGGCCGCCGCTAAAAATACATACTCCGGTTTCTCTGCGGCAAAAAACTCTTCCACTGCGTCCTGGCGCTTTAAATCCAGTTCCGCATGGGTTCTTTTGATAATATTCGTATATCCCTGTCTTTCCAGTTCCCTTACAATAGCGGACCCGACCATTCCGCGGTGTCCCGCCACATATATTTTCGCATCTTTGTTCATCATCCGGTTTTGCCCTGCTTCTTTTCTTTTTTGTTTCTGTTTCTATTTATCTATTCGGTTTCTTCGGTCTGATTTTACGTTTTCACTTTTTCTCCCAGTCGCCCCATTTGGTCGGCTGGTCTTTATGCGTAAATTTCGATAGTTTCGCGGCATACTCCGCAATCACGCCCTGATAATATGCGATGGTCTTATCTTTCAGTTTCCCCGAAGCGGACAGTTCCTCAAAACGTTTCAGGAAATTCTTATAATCCGACTGTGCCGCATCCTTATAATTGTTGGACATGTTATTGTCCACTTTTGCAAGAAGCGCATCGAGTTCTTTTTCTTCTTTGCTTAGGAAAATTCTCATCTTCTCTCCCCTGCGGTGTCTCGAAAATATCTGCCGGCTGCTGTCATTTCCACACGTTTTATTAAACAATCAGTTTTGCGGCATCTTCCGGCGGAAGCGGACGTCCCCAGACAAATCCCTGGATATAGTCACATCCGATTTTGCTGAGCGTCTCCACCTGATCCTCTCTCTCAACGCCCTCGGAAATAACCTCCAGTCCGAGGATATGACCGATGGAAATGATGGAAGCCACATATTTCTTCGAAGACTCTCCGTTGTCCATCGCATCAATGAAGGACTTGTCGATTTTTAACAGGTTCGACGGGAAGTTGTTTAAATAACTTAAGGATGAATATCCCGTTCCGAAATCGTCGATGGCAACCATCAGACCCAGTTTCTTAACTTCTTCGATACGCTCAAGCGCACGCTCCACGGAATCAATCATTACCGACTCCGTTATCTCGATTTCAAGCCTTCCGGGATTTACTTTATACGTATCCAGAATGCTCTTTATGTCATCGATAAAACTGTTTTTTAGAAGGTGTTTTACCGAAATATTCACACTGATTAAGAAGTTCGAATTTCCGCTTTCTTCGGCATCTTCGAGGAATTTTGCGGCCTTGCGGAAGACGCACATGTCAATCTGGTCGACAAGTCCGCTTTGTTCCGCAACCGGAATGAAATCCGCCGGGGAAATAAAACTGCCGTCCGCATCCTTCATACGGGCAAGCGCTTCGAATCCCCGGAGTTTGTGCGACATGTCATACTGGGGCTGGAGATGGAAGAACACCGTATCCGCTTCAATCGCCTCACGGATTTTTCTCTCGATATCCAGACCTTTTTCGGAATGAATCAGTTCTTTGGTAAACCGGATTGGTTCACTTGTAATACCTCTTCTCTTCGCATCGTGCATGGCCAGGCTTGCACGGGAGACCAGCGTTTCCAAATCAGCCGCATCTTCCGGGAAAAATGCATAGCCGAAGCAGGCGTTCACATAGTAATCACAGTCATCAATCGTAATTTTCTGCTCCAGTACCTCTCTGAACCGGGTGATGGTACGAATGACATCTTCTTCGGATTCGTAGTCCTGAATACTGAAGCCGTACTCATCGCCGCCGACATGTCCCACCATATTATAGGTTCCGGTTTCACCGCTGTCGGCTAAGTTTCTCCAGCGGTTGGCAATTTCAATTAATACCTTGTTTCCGGTTTCGTATCCCATCGTATCATTGATGCTCTTGAAATTACTGATATCCGCCGCCACGTATACAAACTTCTCGTTTGCTTTGATGAGTCCTCCGAAATATTCTCTTCCGGCAAAACGGTTCGGCAGACCGGTCAGAAGGTCCGTCACCGCCTGTTCCAAAACGGTTTTCTGATAACGGCTTGCCCTCTTGTAATTGATATAAATCAAAATAATAACAATAATGGTCAGGAAATTCGTAAAGAATCCCGAAATGGCATCGAAGTTATGCTTTCTGATGATATCAATAAACACCACGGGAAACTGCGTAATAAGAATCGCAAGACCGGTAATAAATCCCGGTGTGCGGTAAATAACAACCAAAAGAATAACGCAGAGATTGGCTAATGAGGAAAAAACGCCCGCCAGATTCCTTAACTGTATAACATTGCCGGCTATCGTGATTTCGCCTCCCATGCGCGTTACGCGAATCAAAACAACCGTTGCGAGAACATAAAGCAGAATCAGCAAAATAAAACCGCTCTTCGGCACCGGTGTTTTTCTGGTAGTGATTGCCTGTAAAGTTTCGTCTATTGTTCTTCGGTTTGCAGACTGGCCCTTATTGTTCACGGGGAAACTCCTTTTCAGTATTAAAACACATTTTGCACGCATGAAAGACAACCGCATTTTTATTTTTCAAAAATGCGAATTGCCTCATATTTCCTGATTATCCCCTTTTCTTAAGTGATTATATCACATTATTCCGCTTAAAAAAAGGAAAAAAACGGGTGCCTGTCACTTTTGGAGCAAAAGTGACAGGCACCCGTTTTTCGTTGACACCTTTTGATCTTACTGTATATTCTGCATCAGTTTATACTTCATTTCCGCAATCGCCCAGTCGGACTCATTGTCAATATCCTGAACTTCCCTCTCATCCACGATAAACGGAAGAATATTTCCGACCATCAGCTTCTTGTTGACTTTGAAAGCCTCGGTACGGATGACATAGAACTGACCCACATCATGATAGTGCGGCATTAAATCCTGCGAACGGGCATCGAGATTCTCCGGATAAAGGAAACGGAGTTTTCCCTGGTCAATAATCAGTGCCCTCTGTGGCGGATAGGAAAACGGTACCACCGGAATCAGCGTATCCGCATCGGAATCTTCCAGTTCCTTCACCGCCGAAATCAGTTTCTGCGCCGTTACAAACGGAGCCGTCGGATAAAGGCAGACCGCAATATCAAAATTCTCACCCCTGCGCTCGTATTTATCCAATACTTCCAGAATCACATCATTCGTTGTTGCATAATCATTCGAAGTCGCATCGCTTCGGTAAAACGGCACCTTAGCTCCGAACCGTTCCGCGATGTCCGCAATTTCCGTACTGTCGGTCGAAACCATAACCTCATCGAAAAGTCCGCTTCCGAGTGCCGCCTCAATGGAATAGGCAAGAATCGGTTTCCCCAAAAATTCCCGGATATTCTTCTTCGGTATTCTCTTGCTTCCGCCTCTTGCGGTAATAATTGCTATTTTCCCCATAAAATCCCCCCTCTCACCCGTTCGGGTTTTGCTGCTGACCCTGTTTTAAGGCCATATCCCAAAGCTGAAGCATCGGGCTTGTGTAAAGCGTATTCGATGCATTTGGTACACTCGTCGAATTTGAAGTATTCGGCACATTTCCGGAAGGATTCACCGTGGTGCGCGGATCAAAAACACCGGTCTGAGCCGATACCATCATCATTCCGAACATCGGTGCCGAAACAAGCGCCGCACCGGGTCCGAAGCCCGCACCGAAAACCAGCCCCGTACGATTTAAGAAATCTCTGGAATTCTCGGTACGCTGTCTAATGTACTGCATCCATAATTCTTCATTATTCTCCATGGCCGTCCCTCCTCTTTTCGTGATTGTGATTTTTCTCTTATTATCATTATACGAAAATAATCTGCCCGCATAAATGACAGAATTTGATAAAAATCAGCTTTTTTTTAATATAAATTGCATTAAAAAACCCCCGAAAGAGTTTTTCTTCCGGGGGCTTGTAAATCTCTGTATTCGTTGTCCAATTATCTCTTGGAGAACTGAGGTGCACGACGAGCGCCTTTGAGACCGTATTTCTTTCTCTCTTTCATACGAGGGTCTCTGGTTAAATATCCGGCTTTCTTAAGAACCGGTCTGTATTCTTCATCTACCTTGCAAAGAGCTCTTGCAATACCGTGACGGATGGCACCTGCCTGACCGGTAGTTCCGCCGCCCTTAACGGTAACGGTGATGTCGAACTTGTTCAGTCCGTCAACAGCAACGAGGGGCTGACGAACAACAACCTTTAAGGTCTCCAGTCCGAAATACTCATCAAGATCTCTTTTATTTACGGTAATGGTTCCTTTGCCGGGTTTGATATATACTCTGGCAATGGATGATTTTCTTCTTCCTGTTCCGTAGAACGTTTCTGTTGCTTTCTTAGCCATTTGTGTATTTCCTCCTTATTGACCTTGCGGATTAAAATGTCAGTGTTTCGGGTTTCTGAGCAGCATGCGGATGCTCTGCGCCTGCGTAAACAAACAGTTTCTTGTACATCTTACTTCCTAAAGGTCCCTTGGGAAGCATTCCCTTTACTGCATGCTCGATAACTTCTTCGGGATGCTTTGCAAGTTTTTCTTTTAAAGTAACTTCCTTGTCACCGCCTACGTAATCGGAATGGGAGAAGTAAGTCTTCTGTTCCATCTTCTTACCGGTTACTTTGATTTTCTCGGCATTGATTACGATTACGTAATCACCGGTATCCTCATGAGGAGTAAACTCGGGTTTGTTCTTTCCTCTTAAAATCTTTGCAACTTCGGATGCAAGACGACCTAATGTCTGTCCGTCTGCATCTACCACATACCATTTTCTTTCAATGGTATCAGGATTGGCCATATAAGTTTTCATTGTCCTAACCTCCAAAAATTTCCTGGTCACTGTTTCAATCGGCTTTATAAAATACGGATGTCCGGGCCGTACCTTACGTCACCTTTCAGATGCCTTTTTTCATTCTCCATTCAATGAAAATCCGGCAATACGCTGCTTTGCACCGGGGCTAGCGATGCATAGAGCCGCATCAAATAGTATATTACACGATTCCGTGTGTGTCAACATAAATTGTATCATTCCCGGTTAAAAGATTTGTTTGCTTTAAGCCGCCTCTTTCTTTATACTAAAAATCATTACAATAATAGTATCTGTGTTATGGGAGAGAACCGATTATGTATTCTGTGATTTTTGATATGGACGGTGTCATTTTCGACACCGAAAGAATAATCTCCGATTTATGGCGCGAAGTGGCCGACGAACATCAGATTCCGAATATCGACGAAGCAGTTCACCGCTGTATCGGCATTACCGACGCTGCCACTAAGAAGGTTTTTGAGGATTTATACGGGGTGGATTTCCCCTACGGGCATTATAAGAAAATGGTTTCCGTCCGTTTTCACGAGCGCTGCGACGGCGGCCGCATTCCCACGAAACCCGGAATCCGCGAACTGCTTACGTTCTTA
>OMRN01000087.1 GCA_900313265.1 uncultured Lachnospiraceae bacterium
AGCAAGTGCTCTCATTACGGACTGCTTTGCAATACGATACTGTTTGGATCTTGCTCCTCTGTATCCCTTTGCAAGCTTTAATACTCTGTTATGTTTTTTCTTGGCATTTAAGCCACCTTTAATTCTAGCCATAATTCCTTATTCCTCCTATCGATTAAACGTAAGGTAAAATCTTCTTCATGTTCTTTACATTCGTTGCATCCGTAATGGCAGACTGACGAAGATTACGTTTTCTCTTTGTAGACTTCTTTGTTAAAATGTGGCTCTTGTATGCCTTGTTTCTTTTTAACTTACCTGTTCCTGTTACTTTAAAGCGCTTTGCAGCCGCTCTGCTTGTTTTCATTTTAGGCATTTCTTTATCCTCCTTCGATTATATGAGTTTTTCGGTTTCCTTAAAATTCTTACCGTCTTTTATCTTAGCTGCCTTATCATCACCGAACGTTTTGCGTTATCGTTATTCTTTAACTCCCGATCGTCATGGGTATATGCAGTTAAAATCGCTTATTACTTCTTGGCCGCCAGAATTAAAATCATGCTTCTGCCTTCCACCTTGGCCGGTCTTTTAATGGTGGAAACATCTTCCAGTGCAGTGGCAAAATCATCCAGAATATGTTTGCTGTTTGCCATATGGGCCATCTCTCGGCCGCGGAAACGAAGCACAACCTTTACTTCTTCGCCCTTGGTCAGAAACTTTCTGGCTGCTGCCATTTTTGTATTTAAATCATTGGTATCGATATTCGGGGAAAGACGAATCTCTTTCACTTCCATCGCCTTCTGCTTCTTGCGGTTGTCTTTCTCTTTCCGGCTCATTTCATAACGGAATTTTCCGAAATCCGCAATTTTACATACCGGAGGAGTTGCCATAGGCGCAATCTTTATCAGATCCAAACCTGCTTCCTCGGCATAGTGCTGGGCTTCCTTCGCGCTCATAATGCCAAGCTGCTCTCCGTTTTCACCAATCAAACGTACTTCTTTGTCTCGGATTTGCTCGTTTACACTGTAATCTGTAATTGTTTTACCCTCCATATAAAAATTGAGTGAATACAAAGTATCCACTCAAAAATATACGCATAACGCGGTATCATCTTTGTTAACGCCTGAAGCCCAATTGCCGCAGGGTGAGAGTGGAAACTCTGCTTGTTTTTATCGAAACCTCTATAAATCTACCATTTCCCTTCCGGTCTGTCAACTATTTTTTGTATTTCTCCGGTCTTTTTGCATTTTCCGGACTTTCTTTTTTGTTTTACCGGCTTTTTCGTTTCTTCGATTTTCTTTTTCCTTTCTTCGATTCTTTTATCGGCTTCTGCCGGCTTCTTCCTCTAAATATTCTCCGCAATGATTATAACACCTGAATTAAGCTTTCACTAATTTTACCAATCTTGTATATGTTTTTAAAAAATATTGTGCCAAACCACAATATATGGTATAATTTAGTGGATTATGTGTTGATTTGTGTATATTTTTGGGTAAATTGTCATGGCTAAAAACAAAAAAAAGAAAAAAAAGAAAAAGCAGAATAAAATTCTGTTCGGTATTCTGGGCTTCTTCGGCTGGCTTTTCGGCACGGTGGTTGTTGTGCTGGCCGGTTTCTTTGCGCTTCTGTATTTTATTCATCTGGGGCCGTCTCCCAGATTCCGCGATCTGTTCGTGGCTTCGGCCAAGGAATCGTCGGTCGGCGGAATTTTGGTGGATATCTATTTAACCCCCGAACAGGTGGATGAAATCATGGCCAATAACTCCACCAGGGGATTCGATGAAATCACCGATACTTCCCTGGTTCGTATTGTGGCCGAAAACGAAGACAAGAACGCCGGCGATCCTTCCTCGGTGGAAAGGCTGGAAAATCCGGAAGATCCGGACGGAGACGGAATTACCGTCTATGACGTTCACGGACCGACCTACCGCGGAAAAATGATGGTGGTATTCGATCCGTCCCGTGTCAAAGTCGGTACAATCGATCATTACGGCATCAGTTCCCCGGGTCTTACCCTGGTCGATATGGTTGCGAAATACGATGCCGTGGGCGGAATCAACGGAGGAAAATATGACGACGAAGCCGGAATCGGTACCGGCGGCATGCCGGAAGGCATTGTCTTCTCCGAAGGAGTTCTTCGCATGGGCGACCCCGGCAGTACCTATGAAGTATACGGATTTAATAATGATAACGTCCTTGTGGTAGGCAGAATGAGTGCAGGTTATGCCCAGTCCATCGGCATCCGCGATGCCGTATCGTTCGGTCCTGCCCTGATTGTAAACGGCAAATCCGCCACCATGGCCGGATCCGGATCGGGCTTAAATCCCCGTACCGCCATCGGTCAGCGTGCGGACGGTGCTGTTTTGCTTCTTGTCATCGAAGGACGCCAGACCACATCACTCGGTGCCTCCATGGCAGACTTAGTAAAAGTCATGGAAGACTTCGGAGCGGTAAACGCAGCAAACTTAGACGGCGGAATGTCCTCTTCCATGGTTTACAATGATGAGGAAATCGTAAAAAGCTGTACCATGCGTGCCAGAAAAATGCCGACCGCGTTCATTGTGGAAAGGAGAGACTGATCATGGGCGAGTACCGTTCACCGAAAATTGTCCCTCTTTCCGAAAGCAAAGCTTCGAAGAAAATGCATCCGTTCGGTTTATTCTGCGGAATATGGTTCAGTTTCCTTCTTTTAGCCATTATTCTCTTCCTTGGAAAATTCTATCAGTATTTAAATGCATATGAAAGCGAATATCAGGCTTCCCTTCCGGAGCATGTAGCAGAGAAAATCGTTACGATTTTTGAAAAAAACGATATGGCAACGCTTCACAGCATGCAGACCGAGAAGCCGGAAATCAACGAATTCGAAACCGAGGAAAACCTCTATCACTATATGTCCAAACTGGTAGAAGGAAAATCCATTTCTTTTTCCAAAGCAGGTGAATATACGGACGACAAGCCGGCTTATTATATTACCGCCGACCGGTATATTTTAGCGGAGCTTACCTTAAAGCAGTCCGAAACGGAATCCCGCAAATACGAGCTTCCCTACTGGGAGGTTGATACCTTCGAATTCTACACCGATGCCGAGCATTCCGTGCGTTTCTCCTGTCCGACCTGCTACGAGCCGTTAATTAACGGAAAAAGTGTGGATAATGAATACTGCTACAAGAACACTCCCGGAAAAGGCGAGGAATTCTTTACCGATATCGAAATTCCGCATACGCGTACCTATTTGGTCAGCGGTTTTTATGAAAAACCGGAACTGACGGTGACGGCTGCCGACGGAAGAAACATCGAGCCCGTTTTTGACGAATCCCTCGGTATGTATGTCGCTTCCTTAACGGTTCCCGAAGAAGTGGAAACCGAAATGATCGACTTTATGAACAAAGCGGCATTAACCTACATTCACTATGTGGCCAACGATGCCTCCCAGGCTGCTGCCGCGCAGTATTTCCTTCCCGGAACGAATTATCTGCAGATGGTGGAATACGGTACTTCCAGAAAGTATTATCCGGGACACCGTATTCAGAGCGAAGAGACGGAAGTTGTGGAATTTGACCCGTATGACAACGATCATTTCTATTGCCAGTTAGATGTTCACCAGGTGCTTATCGTTTACGGAGCCGAAACCAATGTAGATACCGAATGCCGTTTCTACTGCGTACGTACGCCGTCCGGCTTTAAGGTATGCGGCCTCGAATACTAAATTAATATATTTTTAATATAATTCCCTCCCGATATGCGATATAATAATTATGCATTTTCTATTATTGCCATCGTATTTAAGGGGGGATTTATTATGGCAAAAACCGTATTTATTTCCGGTGCTTCGAGAGGAATCGGCAAAAGTATCGTAAACTGCTTTGCGAGGAAAGGATATAACCTTGTCTTAGTCTGCAAAAGTTCCATTGAACAGCTGCAGGAAATCGGCAAAATCATATCCGATCAGTACAAAGTGGAAGCCCGCTGCTATACCTGCGACGTTGCGGATTCAAATGCCGTAAACGATTTGTTCCGCCGCCTGTCCGAGGAAGGCATCCAGATTGATGTGCTTATAAACAATGCCGGAATTTCCTATATCGGACTTTTGCAGGATATGACCGATGAAGAATGGAATCAGGTCATCAATACCAACCTCTCCTCCTGCTTCTTTACCTCCCGTGCGGTTCTTCCGCAAATGATTTCAAGACATAACGGCAGAATCATCAATATCTCCTCCGTATGGGGAAAAGTCGGTGCCTCCACCGAAGTAGCCTATTCGGCCAGCAAAGGCGGTGTCAACGCATTTACCAAAGCTTTGGCTAAGGAAGTTGCCCCGAGTGGGATTTCCGTGAATGCAATCGCATGCGGCTTTATCGATACGCAGATGAATAAAGCATTAACCTCAAACGAAAAGAAAAGCATTTTCGAAGAGATTCCGGCCGGACGTCCCGGCACCAGCGACGAAGTCGCCGAAATGGTATATAAAATCGTAACCGCCTCGGATTATTTAACCGGACAGGTTATCTCCTTTGACGGAGCATGGACATAAAACACTTATCCAACATTCCGCACTTTGCGGCAGTCGCTTGCCGGTCTTTTGCATCAAAAAGCTTCCGAAACTTCGGAAGCTTTTTATAATTCTCATTTATATCCTCATTTATATAATCGCTTACGTCTGCGTTCGCATTCCCTAAACGAAATCTGCCGTTTTGTCCTACTCGATAAGCCTAC
>OMRN01000026.1 GCA_900313265.1 uncultured Lachnospiraceae bacterium
ATCCGCACAAGCGGAAGAAAGGAGGCATTGACATGCCAAACAAAGAAATTCCCTACAAAATTTACTTAGAAGAAAGCGAGATGCCGAAGGCGTGGTACAATGTCCGTGCGGATATGAAGAATAAGCCGGCTCCGCTTTTAAATCCCGGAACCGGACAGCCCATGACCGCAGAGGAACTGGGCGGTGTATTCTGTGATGAACTGGTAAAACAGGAACTGGATAACGATAACGCCTATATTGAAATTCCGGAGGAAATCCGTAATTTCTACAAAATGTACCGTCCCTCTCCGTTGGTACGCGCTTACTGTTTAGAGGAAAAACTTCAGACGCCCGCTAAGATTTATTACAAATTCGAAGGAAACAACACAAGCGGGTCTCACAAATTAAATTCCGCAATTGCACAGGCATATTACGCAAAGAAGCAGGGATTAAAGGGTGTTACCACTGAGACCGGTGCCGGTCAGTGGGGAACCGCTCTTTCCATGGCATGCTCTTATCTCGGACTTGACTGCAAGGTTTTCATGGTAAAGGTTTCCTATGAACAGAAGCCTTTCCGTCGTGAAGTGATGAGAACCTACGGTGCATCCGTAACTCCGTCTCCTTCGATGGATACCGAAGTCGGACGTAAGATTCTCGAAGAGTTTCCGGGAACCAACGGATCTTTGGGCTGTGCGATTTCCGAAGCGGTGGAAGTAGCGGTAAAATCCGAAGGATACCGTTATGTCCTGGGAAGTGTATTAAACCAGGTACTTCTTCATCAGTCCGTAATCGGTCTTGAGACCATGGCGGCACTGAAGAAATATGATATCAAACCGGATATGATTATCGGCTGCGCAGGCGGCGGTTCAAACCTTGGCGGACTGATTTCACCGTTCATGGGTGAAAAACTCCGCGGTGAGGCGGATTATCGCATTATTGCCGTAGAGCCGGCAAGCTGCCCGAGCTTTACGAGAGGAAAGTACGCATACGATTTCTGCGATACCGGAAAGGTCTGCCCTCTTGCAAAAATGTATACCTTAGGTTCCGGCTTTATTCCGGCACCGAACCATGCCGGCGGACTTCGTTATCACGGCATGAGCTCCATTCTCTCCCAGCTTTACGATGACGGCTTGATGGAAGCAAGAAGCGTAAAACAGACCGATGTTTTTGCGGCAGCGGAAGAGTTTGCGAGAGTGGAAGGAATCCTTCCCGCTCCGGAAAGTTCCCATGCCATCCGTGCTGCCATCGACGAAGCACTGAAATGCAAGGAAACCGGCGAAGAGAAGACCATTGTATTTGGACTTACCGGTACCGGCTATTTCGATATGTATGCATACGAAGCATTCCATGACGGAAAAATGACGAATTATATTCCGAGCGATGAGGAAATCGCGGCATCACTTGCAAAGCTTCCTCAGGTATAAGCGGGGAGTAAAAGGATAAACGGGTGCCCGGCACTTTTGTTTCAAAAGTGCCGGGCACCCATAATAATAAAAGAGCAGAGATTATTTTTCTCTACTCTTTTTTACGTTAATATGCTATAATATCTAGGAATATGCGAGGCGTTATTTGGGGGAATAAAGCCGCAAGATTCGCTAAAAAGAGGTAAATTTTCGTCAGGGGCCGGCAAGATGGAAAAAATTGCGTATTTTGATTATGCGTCCATAGTCATTTTCGGACTGCTAATCGTATCCTGCATAACCAGAAAAATGCTGAAAGGTCGTCAGAACCGCGACTTTCTGATACTGGTTGTCGTTAATTTCCTTACGACGGTTTTCGATATTCTGGCCGTAATGTTCGACCGCATGAACGGTGGTGTCGCGGTTGAGCAGATTATTTTTCACACGCTGTATCTTTTCTTTCACAGCATTACCCTTCCGTTATACTTAATATTTATTATTGACTTAACCGGCAGCAGGCATAAGACCCTGAAAAATCCCACATACAAAGTCCTGATGGCGATTCCTCTTGAAATTGAGGGATTTGTCCTTGTGCTGAATCTTTTCACACATAAAATGTTTTATTTTGACGAGGCCGGAACGTATATCCGAGGACCTTTGTTTTTCGTGAATTATCTTGTTGCCATGTTCTATCTGGTAGCTTGTCTGATTCATCTGTTTAAATACCGGAAAGTTTTGCCAACGATTAAATTCTGGTCGATTTTTGCGATGTTTCCCGCTATTTTTCTGGCCGTGGCCATTCAGTTTTTTGCACCGCACCTGCTCATCGAAATGTTTGTCTGTGCGATGTGTTTCCTCTATGTGTCCATGGTGGTAATCCGGCCGGAAGAGAACATCGATGCCGAGACGGGATTTCTTCGGATGGGTGCCTATGCCGAGAACTTAAAAATACTGGAAATGACCGGAAAACATGTGGGAATCATGATGATTAACGTTTCCAATTACAGGACGTTATACCGCTCTTTGGGGTATTCCACATCCGGAAAACTTTCGTTTCAGATTGCGGAACTTATTTCCGAAATCTGTGAGAAGAAATATATCGAGGCAGATTATTATTACCTCGGGGAAGGTAAATTTCGCGTAATTGTCGAAAATGAAGACCGCCCGGTTATTCTGGAACTGGCAAGAACCATTCAGAATTCTCTTTCCGACGGATTCATGTTCCGGAATGTGGAAATTTCCCTTCTTGCCAATGTATGCATTGTTCACTGGCCGGAAGATATCAGGGACGAGAAGGCTATGATGCTTTTCGGAACACAGTATGAAGAAATGCCGTACCGGAAGGGCGTTTTGTATGCCAAGGAAGTTATGCGTCAGAAGAATTTCGATATCTTAAAGTCTCTTGATCAGATTCTTGAAGATGCCCTGACGTACCGCCGGTTTGAGGTTTATTATCAGCCGATTTATTCCGTAAAGGAAAAAAAATTTACAACGGCGGAAGCGCTGATTCGTCTGCATACCGAAGAGTTCGGATTCATTCCGCCGGATTTATTTATTCCGGTTGCGGAGCAGAACGGAACCATTCACCGTATCGGGCATTATGTACTTGAGGAAGTCTGCCGTTTTATTGCGGAGGAGGAATTCGATAGTCTCGGTATAAAATGTATTGACGTGAATCTTTCCACGGTACAGTGCTTAGAGAAAAATCTCGCAGCGGAGATTTCCATGATTCTCGGAGCCTATAAGGTGGATCCTTCCAAAATTAATCTGGAGATTACGGAAACGGCAGCATCTTTTGAGTATTCCGAGATGGTTAAGAATATCGAAAATCTTTCCGCGAGAGGATTCCGTTTTTCCCTGGATGACTACGGAACCGGATATTCCAATATTTCGCGTGCCATCGGAATGCCGCTTTCGATTATTAAACTGGATAAGTCCCTTACCAAAATTGAAGATAATATGAAACTGATTTCCATCGGAGAGCATACCATCCGTATGATTAAAGACATGGATATGGAAATTGTGGCGGAAGGAATCGAGGATGAGAAGACCCTGAAGAAATTTGAAGAGATGGGTTGCGATTTCATTCAGGGATACTATTTTTCCAGACCGCTTCCGAAGGATCAGTTTATAGCGTTTGTAAGGGAGAAAAACAGCATTAATAATTAATAAACTACAGCTGCAGGACAAAGGCTGAATAAGAAAAGAGAGGATAAACAGATGGAGGAAAACAAGAAAGAATTCGGAAAAGATCAGGTTGAGCAGATTATTAAAATGTTCGGCGAACGCAGAATGAACCGCTTCGGCTGTGACGATTATTATACGCTGTGCGGATATCGCAAATCCGATGGTGCGCTGTGCCATTACGACGGAGCACTTTTAAGCCTTCGTAATCTGGACATGCCGGAGAAAATCGAGGATATGTCAAAACTGGTCGCAATCTGGCCGATTGAACCCAAACTGCTTGCTTCGGCAAAGACCTATTTTTCCCATCTTTCCAAAGGAAAGCTGGATTCGGTCATGGATTTAAGCAATCTTGATCTGCTTCTTACCGGCGATGAGGACTGCTGGATTAATGTTTCTTCCATTGAAACCAGCATCGACGGAGAGGAAATGGTGGAAGTACTGTTCATCAACGAGGACGGAGAAAAAATCCTTTTAAAGAAAGCTATTTACGGAAGCGAACTCGATGATCTGACCGGAACATTAAACCGCAATGCCGTTATGCGTGCACTTGCACAGATGACGGAGAACGGCGGGCAGCATACATACATCCTTTTGGATATCGATACTTTCAAGGAAGTGAATCTGACCTTCGGTTATAAAATGGGTGACCAGGTTTTAGTGAATGTTGTGAACATTCTTCGCAAACATCTTCGTACGGATGATGTACTCGGGCGAATCGGCGATGATGAATTCTTCATCTGTCTTTACAATGTGCATGACAGGGAAGTGGTGGAACGCATCGCCGCAGGCATTGTCAAAAATACCCGGATTTCACTTCCGGGAGGTCTTACCATTACAAGCAGCGTCGGTGTGGTTATGAGTCCCGAAGACGGAGACTGTGCACCGGAGATTTACGGACATGCGGATTTAGCCATGTTAAGCGCCAGAAAGAAAGGCGGAGATACTTATTCCTTCTATGAACCGGAAGAACAACCGGCTGTACAATAACGGAATGGTACGATACAGGCCGTAATAATTGCCAGAATATGGCAGAGATTCAGCCAAAACGATTGTGAGAATAATGATTCGGGAGGTTCGGCAATATGAAAATAGCATTGGTTACGGGAGCATCATCCGGCATCGGCTGGGAAGCGGTTCTGGAAATTGACAGAAGATTTCCGAGCCTGGATGAAATATGGATGGTGGGACGAAATGAAGAAAAACTGCGCGTACTGTCCAAACATATCCGTCACGCCAATCGAATTATTCTGATGGATGTCACGGACAAAGAGGATATAGATGCGTTTGAAGAGGTCTTAAAGGAAATCAAGCCGAATATTCGCATGCTTTATCAGAGTGCCGGCGAAGGACTTCACGGCCGGTTTGATGAAATGAAAAGAGAAGATGAGGCGGAAATGGTCCGATTAAACTGTGAGGCACTGACCAGACTGACTTCAATCTGTCTTCCTTACATGCATGCCGGCAGTCATATCATCAACATGGCTTCGTCCGCTTCGTACTGGCCGATTCCGACATTCGGTGTTTACTGTGCGACGAAAGCATATGTTTTATCATTCTCCAAGTCTCTCAGAATGGAGCTGAAGAAGAGAAAAATCAACGTTACCGCGGTCTGCCCGGGACCGGTGGACACCCCGTTTTTCGACCGCAGCGAACG
>OMRN01000006.1 GCA_900313265.1 uncultured Lachnospiraceae bacterium
AAAAGTGACAGGCACCCGAGGTTGACAAGCCGGCGAAATCGGCGTATTATTTATTACTGTGAAAGACAATGGCGTCTTTAGTGGGTAAAGTGCCCGCTAAAGGCGCTTTTTTTATGAGTGCATTGCAAAATCAGGCCATTGCGAAGGGAATTCAAAATTAAGGAGGGGACTATGACCAAGTACATTTTCGTGACAGGCGGTGTTGTATCAGGTTTGGGAAAGGGCATAACGGCGGCATCTTTGGGGCGTCTTTTGAAAGCGCGCGGACTGAAGGTTGCGGCGCAAAAACTGGATCCGTACATTAACGTGGATCCCGGAACCATGTCACCCTTCCAGCATGGCGAGGTTTATGTCACGGAGGACGGCGCGGAAACCGATTTAGACCTTGGCCATTATGAGAGATTTATCGATGAGGATTTGAATAAATATTCGAACCTCACGACCGGAAAAGTGTACTGGAACGTGCTCAATAAAGAGCGCCGCGGCGAGTATTTAGGTTCGACGGTGCAGGTCATTCCGCATATCACAAACGAGATTAAGGAATTCGTTTACCGTGTCGGCAAGAAGACCGAGGCGGACGTGGTTATCACCGAAATCGGTGGTACCATCGGCGATATCGAATCGCAGCCTTTTATCGAGGCGGTACGTCAGATTTCACTCGAGGTGGGACGTGAAAACAGCCTGTTTATCCACGTTACGCTGGTGCCGTTTTTGCACGGATCCGACGAGCACAAATCCAAACCTACGCAGCATTCCGTCAAGGAACTGCAGGGAATGGGCATCAACCCGAACATCATCGTGCTTCGGTGCGATGAACCGCTCGAGGAGTCGATTTTTAAGAAAATATCGCTTTTCTGCAACGTAAAGGAAGACTGCGTCATCGAAAACATCACACTGCCGGTACTTTATGAAGCGCCGCTTATGCTGGAGAAATCGAATTTTTCATCGGTCGTTTTACGGGAGCTCGGAATCAAGGCGCCGGGGCCCGATTTAAAAGAGTGGACGGACATGGTCGAAAAAATCAAAACGCGGACGAAGAACGTCCGGATCGGCCTGGTCGGAAAATACGTGGAACTGCATGATGCGTACCTTTCGGTTGCGGAGGCGCTTCGGCATGCGGGATATTATAATGACGCGCATGTGGAGATTGAGTGGATTGATTCGGAGGAAATCCGCGAAAATAATGATTCGGAAAAACTCGCAGGCATTAACGGAATCATCGTGCCGGGCGGTTTCGGAAGCCGCGGAATTGAGGGCATGATTCTTTCCGCAAAATATGCGAGGGAGAACAATATTCCGTATTTCGGCATCTGTCTCGGCATGCAGATTGCGGTGATCGAATATGCGAGAGACGTGCTCGGAATTTCCGATGCGAATTCCGGCGAATTTGATGAAGTCTGCAAGAATAAGGTGATCGATTTTATGCCCGGACAGAGCGAGGATATCGACAAGGGCGGTACGCTCAGACTCGGCGCGTACCCGTGCATCATCACGCCGGGAACGACGATGGAGCGCTGCTACGGAAAAACGGAAATCAGCGAGCGTCACCGTCACCGCTATGAATTCAACAACGATTACAGAGAGCGTTTTGCAGAGGCCGGGCTTACTTTAAGCGGACAGTCGCCGGACGGACACTTAATTGAAACCGTGGAACTGACGGAGAGAGATTTTTACGTCGGAGTACAGTATCATCCGGAGTTTAAGTCCAGGCCGAACCGCCCGCACCCGCTGTTTTTGGGATTTATCGGGGCAGCGGTGAAGAACGCGGGAGAGTGAGTGGAAGATATTTCGGAAGGGTGCCTGTCACTTTTGGGTCAAAAGTGACAGGCACCCAGAGGGCAAAAGTGACAGGCACCTAAGGGTCAAAAGTGACAGGCACCCAGAGGGCAAAAGTGACAGGCACCCGGGAAAGGATTGAAAAATGAGTATACACGAAGAATGCGGAGTGTTTGGGGTGATTACGAATACAACGACAGATGTAGGCGGACTGGCCTATTACGGATTGTATGCTCTGCAACACCGCGGGCAGGAAGGGTGCGGAATTGTCGTTAATAACGACGGGCTTTTCTACTCGCATAAAGATCTGGGGCTGGTCAGCGAGGTATTCGGAAGGGAGGAACTCGCAAAACTTCCGCAGGGAGAGATGGCGGTCGGACATGTAAGATACGGGACGACCGGCGGAAACAACCGCAGCAACTGCCAGCCGATTGAGGTGAATCATCAGAAAGGAAGGATGGCGCTTGCGCACAACGGAAACCTTTCGAATGCGGCGATCTTAAGGGATGAGCTGGAACTGGGCGGGGCGATTTTTCACACCACGTCGGATACGGAAACCATCGCCTATATCATCACGAAAGAGCGCATCAAATGCGGGTCGATTGAGGATGCGCTGACGAATGCGATGGAGATTCTCGAAGGGGCCTATTCGCTCGTTTTAATGTCTCCGCAAAAATTAATCTGCGCCAGAGATCCTCACGGATTCCGTCCTTTGTGTTATGGAAAAACGAAGGACGGGTCTTTTGTTGTTGCGTCGGAGTCGTGTGCACTGCATGCGGTCGGTGCGGAGTTCGTGCGTGATGTGGAGCCGGGAGAAATTCTGGTGTTCAGCAGGCAGGAGGGACCAAAGGAAGGTCGGACAGGTTCGAATGAGGGCGTGGCTGTGTGTGATGCAGGCGGAGCGGGAGACGCGTCCGGCGATGGTATCAAAGGAGAAAGTGCTGAAGGAAGATATATAAAAGTGCAGTCGATTCAGAGACACTGCTACAAAGAAGAACGGAAGATTTGTATTTTTGAATATATTTATTTCGCGAGACCGGATTCCGTGATTGACGGGATTTCGGTCCATTCCGCGCGCGTCAGTGCGGGGCGGGAGCTTGCGAAGGAGCACCCGGTGTCGGCCGACATGGTAATCGGCGTGCCGGATTCGGGGCTGGATGCGGCCATCGGATACAGCCTGCAGTCGGGGATTCCGTACGGCATCGGGCTGATTAAGAATAAGTACATCGGGCGGACGTTCATCGCGCCGGACCACCGGCTGGATCAGGTCCGGATTAAACT
>OMRN01000359.1 GCA_900313265.1 uncultured Lachnospiraceae bacterium
GCAGCAGCTCTTCTTAGAGAGAGATCCTCACGGAAACGTACAGGTATCCTTAATCGAATCCGAGAAACTCTTCTCCGAGATGGTAAAAGCAGAACTTGCAAAGAGAAAAGCAGCCGGAACCTACAAGGGCAAATTCAGTGCACTTCATCACTTCTTCGGTTACGAAGGAAGATGCGCATTCCCTTCAAACTTCGATGCGGATTACTGCTATTCCTTAGGATACAATGCATTCATGCTGATTTCCTACGGCTACACCGGATACCTTTCCAAGGTTTCCAACATCAGCAAGCCGGCTGAAGAGTGGATTGCCGGCGGTATGCCGATTACCAAGATGATGAACATCGAAAGAAGAAACGGTGAAGACAAGCCCGTTATCCGCAAGGCACTTGTGGAACTTGACGGCAAGCCCTTCAAATTCTTCGAAGCTCATCGTGATGAGTGGGCCGTTGAGACCTGCTTTACCTTCCCCGGAGCAATCCAGTATTACGGACCGAGCGAGGTTTGCGATCTGACCACCAGAACCCTTGCTCTTGAGAAAGGCTGATTGCGTTAATTTATACCTGCGGATTTAAGCAGGAGATTACGGATAATTGTTTTATAGTATATATAACCGGCCGTGGCGGATATGCTGCGGCCGGTTTGCTTTATAATAAAAATCATATTGACGGAAAATATGACGGTTTCCGTCCGGTTTGATGCCGTCGTTTTGTGCAACGTTTACTTGAAAGAATGGCAAAAATAAGATAAAATAATATGATGCCAATCAAAAACGCAGGTACTAAAAAGGGGAATGAATCATGAATATTTTTGGGAAGAAAATGATAAAAGGAATTACGGTCGCATGCGGGGTATCTTTGGTTGCGGCAGCACTTTCCGGCTGTAATCTTCTCGGATCGAACAAACCGTCAAATAACGTACAGAATTTAAATCAGCCTTCGGAAAATGTTACGGTTACCGAACCGGAAACAAAACCGGAAAACATCGAACCGGAGGACGGCTGGACGAAACCGGAGAGCACGGATACGCAGACGGTGGATGCCGCTTCTTCAGGAGTAAAAGCAAGCATGGTTAATTTTGAGAAAATCACCAATCCGGACGGACCGAAGGAAAAAGCGGTTATCACCGGTTATGATGTGGAAGGAAACGAACTTTGGGTTTATGAAACCGAAGAAGATTACATGACGGAATTAGACCGCGTCTCCGATATTATCACAACCAATGACGAATATATTTTTGTGGCTTTCGGTGATGTGATTGCACTGGATCTTGAAACCGGAAAAGAAAAATGGGTCAATCATGATTTTAAGGGAGCAAGTCCTTCCTGGTCCATGAATTACGAGGGAGACACCCTTTTCCTTTGCGGATATTACGGACCGGCCCTTTTTGTTATGGATTTTAACGGAAATACCATCAACCGGATTCAGTGTGAAGATGAGGAATATTTCTGGCCGTACCAGATTATCTTTGTAAATGATAATCAGGTAGATGTTTTGTTTGAAAGCAACGGACAGACGAAATCCTTTGATCCGTACGGACCGGATGTACAGTAAGAGGATTCGTCGAAGGAAGTTTGCATTGCGGAAAGTAAGAAACGGCGAAACGCCGGTAAATAAAGGAAATGAGAGGTTATTATGTCTATTCAGGATGAAATGATTCAAAAGGAGCTTTTCGAAGCGAGAATGGAGACGGAGCTTAATGATACGGCACAGCGTCTTTATCAAAAAAATCTGGGTGAACTTTCAAAGAAAGAGGCCTATTTTGTACTGCTTTCCTTTGTGAAGGATTATGCCCGTGTTACCGAGGATATTACGGGAAAGAAGAAGGTTTATTATATTTCTGCGGAATTCTTAATCGGCAAGCTTCTTTCCAATAATCTGATTAATCTGGGCGCCTATGACAAGGTGAAAAAGATTCTTGAAAAATACGGACTGGACCTGGCGGAAATCGAAGAATACGAACCCGAACCTTCCCTCGGAAACGGCGGACTCGGAAGACTGGCAGCATGTTTCTTGGATTCCATTGCCACACTCGGACTTCCCGGAGACGGTATCGGATTAAATTATCATTTCGGTCTCTTTAAACAGGAATTTACCGATAATCTTCAGCGTGCCGAGAAAAATGACTGGATTGAAGAGCATTCCTGGCTGAATCGTACGGATGTGTCGTTTGACGTGAAGTTTAAGGATTTTTCCGTAAAATCGAGACTTTATGATATCGATGTCATCGGTTATGAGAACGGCGTGAACCGCCTGCATCTTTTTGACATAGAGACCGTGGATGAGAGCATTGTAAAGAAGGGTATTGATTTCGACAAGACCGAAATCGAAAAGAACCTGACGCTGTTCTTATATCCCGACGATTCGGATGAGGCCGGAAATTTACTGCGTATTTATCAGCAGTATTTCATGGTCAGCAATGCGGCACAGTTCATTATCCGCGATATGCACAATCATAAATACGATCTTCGCAAGATGGATGAGTTTGCGGTTATTCAGATTAACGATACCCATCCGACGCTCGTGATTCCCGAACTGATCCGGATTATGACCGAGGAGAAGGCGATTTCCTTAGATGAGGCAATCGAAATCGTAAGCCGGACCTGTGCCTATACCAACCACACCATTCTTGCGGAAGCGCTGGA
>OMRN01000396.1 GCA_900313265.1 uncultured Lachnospiraceae bacterium
TTATGAGAATCCTTTGTATTATCAGTTTTTGTTCTCTTTGGATAATATCGATATTGAAACATATGCACCTTTTGTTTTATTTAAAAATACAGCTGAGGAAGTACTGAAAAATCTGTCAGGCAATAAATCAGATGAGAAAAATATTCATGCAAAAGTTATCGCCCTGTGGTCCCTTGTTCACGGTCTCTCTTCGATAGTCACCATAAAAGGAGTAATCGACACGGAACATCTTGAAGAAGAAGTGGAACGAATTCTTGGCTCGATTAGTATTTAGGAGAGAAATATGTTTAAAACAAAACAGATTTATATTCTTACAATAGCAGATGCGGTTTTGTATTTTTTTTCGGTGTTATTGTTTCTGATTACAAAAACCGAACTTGCCTTAACAATCTGGGAAATGCTAACGATAGTAAGCGGTCCGATTTTATTGTTTGCAATGTTACATTTAAGTCATGAACTTAATCCGTCGGTAATTAATCGATATGGAGTATTAAGTTTTATGACATGTGTTTGTTTGCTGACGGCAGTAGCTCATGTCGTGAATATATGTGTAACCAGAAGGCTGATTGCTGAAGGGGTGGACGTTCCAACATATTTTCAAATCGGACAGTGGCCATCGGTAGAAATGGCGATTGATTACATCGCCTGGGGTTTTTTTATGGGTCTTGCATACCTTTGTCTCGGCCTTTCGATTGTTAAAAAGGAAAGAAAAAAGAATCGGATCAGAATTGCTTCCATAGTCTGCGGATGTATGTGCCTGGCGGGTTTTTTTGGAGCATTATTTATTAATGAGAATCTTTGGTATATAGCACCGATGGCGTATGGCCCGGGTATCATCGTTATTTGCATTCTTGCTATATCGGTTGAAACGGATTCGTGATTATTTGCTATAGTAATAATTTTTATTTGATTAATGATATAATGAAGGGAGAACCAATGCTGGGTATATATTTTAGTGGGACCGGCAATTCTCGATATGCTGCAGAGTTGTTTTGTCGGGAATATGATAAAGAGACCAATGTGCTGTCTATTGAAGCCAATGATGTATTATCGTTCGTGAATGGTGCGGATCTGATTGTATTTGCATATCCTGTTCAATTTAATACAGTTCCGAAAATCATGAGGGATTTCGTTACTGAAAACAAGGAGATGTGGAGAAACAAGAAAGTTTTTGTGATAGCAACTATGGGGCTTTTTAGTGGTGATGGCGCAGGAATGCTTGGACGGCTTTTAGAAAGCTGTGGCGCAGAAGTGATAGGCGGACTCCACTTGAAAATGCCGGATAGTATTGCAGATGAGAAAGCATTGAAGCGTCCTTTGGAAAAGAACAAAGAACTCGTAAAACAAGCTGAACAGAAGATAAAGGAATCCGTCAGACAATTGAAAGAAGGGCATCCAACACAGGAAGGTATAGGCCCATTGTATAGGTTGGCCGGTTTTTGGGGGCAGAGAGCATACTTTGGGCATAAGACAAGGGAGTACACTTCAAAGCTCAAGGTTGATAATGAAAAATGTGTCGGTTGCGGAAAATGTGAGAAACTCTGTCCTATGAAAAATATTACCATAGTGGAACATAAAGCAGTTTCGGATAATCGTTGTACTATGTGTTACCGATGTGTCAACAAATGTCCCAAGCAGGCAATCACGCTTCTTGGTAAAAATGTAGTGGAACAGTGTGAGATTGAGAAATATTTATAGAAGGGAACATTTGATATATGGAATAGTTAATTTTATAATTTGGTAAATTCTTTTTTTAGAATAGCAGCACTTTGGTGCTGTTTTTTTTATTGGTTTTACTACACTTGACAATTTGAACACTGTTCAATACAATAAAAATTGAACAATGTTCAGGGAGGGTAGACATATGAAAAATGATGACATTAAGAATTCGATTATTGATGCAACGATACATATCATAGAGGAATCAGATGGTGATATTAAGAATATAACTGCCAGAAAAATTGCAGACAGGAGCGGGGTGGCGCTTGGACTGATTAATTATCATTTTGGAAGTAAAGAGAATTTAATAGCAGAGTGTTGCGGAAGGATTATCAACGAAATGCTTTCGGGTCTGGCACCGGATAAAATCGATTATACGGCGGACGATGGCCTGTCTGATCGGGAACGTTTGATTCTGTACGCCAGGAAAACTTTTGATTATATCTATTCCAATCCATCCATTGTTAAAATCTCAATTCTGTCAGATTTTAAGGACTATAAGTCAAACGGAAACGCTGTCCTTACACAGAAAGGGTTTCAATTGGCCTTAAGGGGAAAGATGCCCGAGAGTAGAAAAAAACACATCGCATTTTCGCTTGCATCAATTATGCAGGCGGCATTCCTTTCAGGAGAGAATTCCGAGCAAATAACCGGATACAAACTACAGAGCAAAAAACAAAGAGATAAATTTATCTCGGACACCGTCACAATGCTTATGGACGGTACTGACGAAATATAGTTTCTGACAGGAAAGAGAGGTTGAGATAATGAACCGTAGCAAACTGGCATTTTTACTTCCGATCCGTTCGGTATTATTCATATTGATTTTTATAGTTGGATCCGGAATTGTGGGAAAAAATCCAAGTGACATCAGCAACTGGTGGACTACCGTTGCAACCGTCGTTAATTTGTTTACCATCATTCTTTTGATTTTTGTATCGAAAAAGAATGGTATGACCTACGTTGAACTGATTAATTACAAAAAAGGAGAAACGAAGGTAAAACAAATCGTTCTCATGTCGATAATAATTTCGCTTTTCAGTGTGGGAGGAATGTATCTGGCAGGATTCATTTGTTACGGGATTATTCCCTATTTGCCACCCATGATGATTGCTCCTGTTGCAAAGTTTTTGGCGATTATCAATTTTCTTCTGCTTCCGATAAGTACGGCACTTGCTGAGGACGGATTATATCTCGGGTGCGGCGTGAATGTGATAAAGAATAAAGCAGCGGGCATTATTATTCCTGCATTTTTCTATGCTCTTCAGCATTGCTTTATTCCGACTTTATTCGACGGAAAGCATATTCTGTATCGGTTTCTGTCATTTTTACCGTTGACAATAATACTATGTTGGTATTATCAGAAAAAAAGAAATCCTGTTCCGATTATGGTTGGGCATGCGCTGATTGATTTGATGAGTGTATCCTGGGTTCTTGCTACATCCATGGTACCGGGTTTCTTTGAGATGATGTGTAATATGGCAAAATAAAATAAAATAAAATGGAGGACAGCAGATTCACGCTGTTTCTTATGTTATAATGGAAACTGGCTTAGCACGTTAAACCTTCAGATAATAATAATCGTGTATGATACCAAAGGAAAAATATTGGGAGATGTAATGTTCCCGGAATGTATATATATACCCCGATAGGTAGATACAACATTGTGGGAATAAACCGTTTTGATTTTTATAAAATGAAAGAATTGTTTTCGTTATTTTTGACATTTGCGCGTATAGGCGCGTTTACATTTGGCGGTGGCTATGCAATGCTATCGCTGATTGAACATACCTGCGTAGAAAAGAAAAAATGGATTACTCATGATGAA
>OMRN01000313.1 GCA_900313265.1 uncultured Lachnospiraceae bacterium
CCGAGCTTCGATCCGGGTATAGAAATTCGTGCTGAAGATGAGGATTCTCGTTGACAGAACATATGTTCGAGAGATATAATTACAGTAGGTGTTACCATATACGGTAGGCGGTTGCCCAATCTTCGAAGTACTGTGAATTAAAGTTCGCAGAAAAACCTCTAACAGAGGAATCTGACGAAAGGAGGGCTGAGTCATGTTGACCATTACTGATTTCATTGCTGTAATAAGCTTTGCATGTACCTGCTTTGCTTTAGGCTGCTCAGTTGGTCGTAATAGCAAGGCAAAAAAATAACCGCCCAGTCCCTTAATACAGAGCGGTTATTTTAACTCTAAACTTAACGGGCAACCGTCTATCGGTAGCACCTTTTTATGCTAAAATTATAACCGCAAACTATGTAATTGTCAATATAATACGGGCTTCTACTCCATTCCCCTTCCTATAGATTCCAGCCCTCTTTAAGCATATATTTCTTCAGTTCCTCCACCACAACATCGAGATGATAATCGTAGCAGTGAGAATCTCCTTCAATGCGGACAAAACTGCAGTTTTCGTAACCTTTAACCGCTTTTTCCACCTTCTCAAACGGCACCGAATAATCCGCGTCGCCCTGTGTGACGATAACCGGTCCTTTAAACTTTTTGATGGATTCCTCCGGATACAGCATCTGTGCCACACAAACATAATTTCCGTTTAATGTCCATCCGTCTTCGGATGTGTAATCCTTGGAAAGATCGGATAAATCAATCTGTGTGCCGAGAATGTTTCCCTCTCTTGCTTCCTCGGGAATCATCACCGCCGGAGACATCGGAATAAGACCGCTTATAATATCCTGCTTCATGGCACCGGCCATAATCGTAATAAGGCCGCCCTGTGAATGACCGCACAGATAAATCCTGGAAAAATCCGGTAAAGCCCTTGCATAATCAATCACCGTAAGTGCATTATTAAGCCATTTAAAAAGCGTATGTTTGCGGAACTCCCCGTCACTTTTCCCGTGTCCGTACATGTCCACGCGAAGCGTTGCCATTCCGATTTCATTCATCATTTTTGAAACCGCAAGGAGATGCCGTTCTTCTTTATTTCCGGTAAACCCGTGAATAATAATACAAAGAGGGACTTTGCCGTTTGTATTTTCAGGCATGTCAATTACCGCATCCAGTGCGATTCCGTCGTCGTGAATTTTAAAACTCATACTGTCATCCCCCTTTAACATATTATATATCTTCTGTCCTGTGAATGATTCGGTCATGAATCTCTTTCATTTGCTTCCGAAATCAATAACCGGTCATGCCCGGTTTCAGCCACCGTTTATCTTACTCACAATTTTCCTTGAATTACTTGCCATACCCTGTATTTCTACCGCACTGTCAGAGTACTTATTATCCCACTTTTCATCCACCATTTTTGCGTATGCATTATCAACCGCATCCAGCACATCCTGCTCGGAAATATCGCCATAATCATCCGGGATGTTGCAGTAAACATCCAGTGCCGGCGATTCCGAAAGCAGAAGCCAGTCTCCGAGATCATGTGTATTTTCGATAAAGCTTCGATACCATTCCGGACGTGATTTGGAATAAATATTAAACTCAATCATTCCGTCTCCCTTACCGATGGGAACTACAATGACATCATGGAAACTGTCTCCGATCGGCTCTGCCAGGTTATCTGTATTCACGCTCCAGCTGTTTGCAAACGTGTAGCTGCCGATGGAATTCACATTATTAAAAAATGCCTGACCTCCTTTCTTTACATGAACGCCGGCAAATTCGACTCCGTTTAGGCTGTCGCAGTTTCCGAACATCATGGAAAACTGCGTTTCCGGACCGATATCAAAAGAAACATCCGCACCAGTCATTGAACTACATCCGTAGTACATTTCCGTGCAGTCCGTCACATTGCCGGATGCGCGAACATTTCCGGACTTTAATGCTTTGCATCCGTAAAACATTCTCTTGACGATTTCGGGATTATCCGCTGTAAAATCCACATCCGCATTCACAAGTTTTTCGTCATTTTCAAAAAGATAACCCGCACTCTCAATGTCATTTCCGGTTAAAACCACATTGGCGCTCTTTAAGTTTTTGCAGGATCCAAGTAACAGCGACGCATCCTTTACATCTCCCATATCCAGCGTAATGTCCGCCTCTTCGATATTATCCATACCCATAAAAATCCCGCTGTGATTCACGTACGGTTCGCCTTCCCGGCTCTCATCTTTCCTGCAGATAAGCACAGCGTCCGCTACAATACGGTCATAACTGTCCCTGTCTTTTTCCCACGGTGTTTCATACACATACTGATTCTGTCCGACTAAATACATCACGGAATAATAGATTTTATGAACATAAAGAACACC
>OMRN01000275.1 GCA_900313265.1 uncultured Lachnospiraceae bacterium
CCCGGGGTTATTGCACAAAAAATGGGGACCCTTTTTCGGATCCCCTTCATTCTCACAATCAACCTTGCAATACGGATTACGGCAAACAGCGCACACGCAAATTAACCGCTTCCCTATTGCCGGAATCCAAAGTGGCGGGATCCGACATAAAGCAGCACATCCACATGCACATACACATCGTATTTTGTTTTACTGATGCTGTTTGCAAATTCATTATTACTTCTCCTTCGTTTGATGTTTCGAATTATATTCCTATTTTCCTACCGTGTCAATAGGTTATGATAATTTTTTCTCTGCTTTACGTTTTTCATAGTCCTCGAGAGCATTCTTGATGGCCTCTTCCGCAAGCACGGAGCAGTGCATTTTATAATCCGGGAGTCCGTCAAGTGCTTCCGCAACGGCCTTGTTGGTCAGTTCCCTCACTTCCGAAAGAGGTTTTCCCTTAATCATTTCGGTAGCCATGGAACTTGATGCAATCGCACTTCCGCAGCCGAATGTTTCGAATTTGACGTCCTTTACAATATCGTCTTCGATTAGCAGATACATCTTCATAATGTCTCCGCATTTCGCATTGCCGACTTCACCGATTCCGTTTGCGTTTTCAATCACGCCGACGTTTCTGGGGTTTCTGAAATGATCCATTACTTTTTCACTGTATAATGCCATGATTTTCTCTCCATTCTGATTCTTTTATCAAAGTATAAATTCTTTCTTTCCGGCCACTAAATCTCTCCAGATTGGTGAAAAACTCCGAAGATATTCCACCACTTCCTTTACGGACTTAATGATATATTCGATATCCTCATCCGATGTTTCCTCGTTAATGGTAAGTCTTAAAGACCCGTGTGCCACATCGTGTACACGGCCGATGGCTAAAAGGACATGGGAAGGATCCAGCGAACCCGATGTACAGGCGCTTCCGGAAGATGCCTGGATTCCTTTATCATCTAACAGAAGCAACAGAGATTCTCCTTCGATTCCTTCAAAGCAGAAATTCACATTTCCGGGAAGTCTCGTCACCTCATCCCCGTTAATTGCCGAGTGCGGAATTTCTTTTAATCCCGCAATCAGGCGGTCTCTTTTTGCCTTTGTTAACGATGAATTCCGCTCCAGATTTTCAACTGCATCCTTAAGCGCTGCCGCTGTTGCCGCGATTCCCGGTACATTTTCGGTACCGGCTCTTCTTCCGCGTTCCTGTGCTCCGCCCTCAATTAAATTCGTGACGGGAATACCCTTTTTGATATACAGAAATCCGGTCCCCTTCGGTCCGTGGAATTTATGGGCCGATGCGGAAAGCATATCGATATTGTCTTCTTTCACATTTACCGGAATATGACCGACGGCCTGAACCGCATCCGTGTGGAAAAGAACCTTCTTTTCTCTGCATACCGCTCCGATTTCCCGAATCGGCTGAATCGTTCCGATTTCATTGTTCGCAAACATAATCGTAACCAGACAGGTATCTTCGCGAATGGCTGCAGCCACCTCTTCCGGCGTTACCAGACCGTTTTCATGTACATCAAGAAGCGTTACTTCAAAGCCTTCTTTCTCGAGTCTTTTCAGGGTATGAAGAATTGCATGATGTTCGAATGCGGTTGAAATGATATGCATTTTTCCGTTCTTTTTTCCGATTTCCGCCGCGGTCCGAAGAGCCTGATTATCCGCCTCGCTGCCGCCCGACGTAAATATAATCTCACGGGGAAACTCCGCTCCGATCACCTTTGCAACATCTTCCCTTGCTTCTTCCAATACTTCTTTGGCTTTCTGTCCGATACTGTAAAGACTGGAAGGATTTCCGTACGTTTCCTTCATACAGTCCGTCATAACCTGTATCGCCGCATCACTCATTTTTGTAGTTGCGGCATTATCTGCATAAATCATTATCTTTCCTCCATCGGTTTGAATAAGTGCCTGTCACTTTTTGGCATTCTTATTATATTCCCCTATTACCTACTATGTCAATAGGTTATTAGAATCATAAAAAACCGGGCGGAAACCGAAATCCCCGCCCGTTCCGTGTTAATCACCTGATTGATATTATTCTTCCGGCATCTTCTCGAACATCGTAGATCCGTCAATACCGTCTACGTCGGAATTGGCACTCTGCCATCCAAGCTGACCGTTATCCTCAATCCACATGCAGCCGGCACCGTCTTCATACTTCACATCATCCGTATAAGTCTCATCATCGGTATAGGTACGAACATAATATTTTGCGTTTTCATACTCTAAAAGACCGGTTGATTCATAATAGGTTGCATCCATCTCCCAGACTGCATTTTCAAATGCACTGCTGCTCCAGTTGATATTGATGGAATAAGTATTATCCCCTGTGGAGGTGATTTTGATTGCACATCTGCCGGTCATGGGTTCCGTCCATGTTCCGGAGAAATCCGGAGCCTCTTCGGCTTCCTGCACTGTCACGGAATCGGTTTCTGCTTTAATTTCTTCGGGTGTCGAATCGATTTCCTTCTGAGTCTGCTCAGAAGCGACAGGATTCTCGGGAACCGTTGCCGTGTTTCCGCTGCATGCAGCAAGCGATGCTGCCAATGCACCGATTAAAACTGCTACCATAACTTTTTTCATTTCAAATCTCCTTTCAGATTAACCTCTTCGGAACGCTTCTTCCGTTCTCTTTTTTATGTTCAAAGCATAGCCTCTGTCATATTCCTCTCCGAGGAAGGTATCTTTTCCGGCTCTCTTGGCTTTATATAACAGTTCGTCGGCCTGCCTTAACATCAGTCTTAAATCGTCCTGTAACAGTGTTTTTCCGTATACATATCCTGCGGAAAAATGAACCGGGAACTTTTTATCTTCCAGCGAAATATCGTTAAGTCTGGCTTCCATCTCCTGAATCAGAATCTTAAACTTTTCTTCTTCGACATCCGGAAAAATAACCATGAATTCGTCGCCGCCGTAGCGGTAACTGTAATCCGCGCCGAAGAATTCGCTAAGTGCGTCTCCGACCTTTTTTAACAGATAATCACCGACGGAATGTCCGTACCGGTCGTTTACCTTCTTGAAATCATCGATATCAAGCATCATGATATGAACATTCGTATCATCATATTTTTCGTAATCTCTTCGAAGAGCGAAACGGTTCTTGACACCCGTTAAGGAATCCTTGGTCGTTGCCGCCTCCAGGGACAGGTTGTCTTCCTTTAAGCGGTTATTCAGTCCGTTCAGTTCGGCTATATCGGATTTGATTCTGGCAATCAGAAGTTCGAATGCTTTTGATAATACACCGACTTCGTCGTTGCTGTGATATTCCAAAGAAACGTCATAATCGCCTTGTCCCGCCTTCTCGGCCGCTTTGGTAAGATCGATTAGCGGTTTGGTAATCGAATCCGCAAAATGAATCGTAATCAGGGTGAAAACAATCAGAAGAATAATACATACTACCAGGGTTTTGGCAATCAGGCTTTCCCAGTTTCCGTTGATTTCCGAAACAGGAACGGATACATTCAGTCGCATGCCGTTGCTTAGTTCCATGCAGCATGCCATCTTTTCCTCTCCCTCATAGTCATACCGGACAATCTGTTTGGAATCGATAAGTCCCGCCGGAGCCTTCGGTTTGTTTTCTTCCGTATGATAAGCCACATCTATATAGGGATGATAAATAATATTTCCCTGCGCATCATTGATAAAAGCATATCCGTTTTCATAAAGCCGGATATTATCGACAAGATTTGCCATGGTTGTATAGTCGAGTTCGATTCCGACCACACCGATAAACTGTCCGTCCTTATAAATGGGAACATTGTAGGATAAAACAAGGACATCCAGATTCTCCGTCACATACGGTGGCAGCCATACGGGTTTTCCGGTTGATTTCGGAACGGTAAACCATACCAGAGAAGAAGTATCCGTCGTATCATACTCTTCAATTGCGGTAACTTCATGCTCCTTAAATCCGGCTCCTCCTTCATTCACAAACCAGAATCCCTTCACATCTTTCGATACCGACGGATCGATTCTGTAATAATACGTTAAAACCCCGTCTGTCCGGTCTGCGATTTTGGAAAACATCGAACTTACTCGTTCCATATGCTTATCAAGGTCGGATAAATCGGTCTGTTCGAGATCCGTTTCCGCAAAAGAAGAAACCAGTGCAACCGACTGCTCGATGCCGTTAAAATAATGATCCAGGTTTTTCTCACCCGTTTCGCAAAGCAGCAAAAGCATCTGCTCGGAACTGGATTTTCCGAGACTCCGTATTGCATTGATTCCGATAAATGCCGTAATC
>OMRN01000017.1 GCA_900313265.1 uncultured Lachnospiraceae bacterium
ACGGCTTTTAGAAAGCTATGGTGCTGAAGTGACAGGCGGACTCCATCTTAAAATGCCGGATAGTATTGCAGACGAGAAAGCATTGAAGCGTCCTTTGGAAAAGAACAAAGAACTTGTAAAACAAGCTGAACAGAAGATAAAGAAATCAGTCGGACAATTGAAAGAAGGGCATCCCACACAGGAAGGTATAGGGCCATTGTATAGGTTAGCCGGTTTTTGGGGGCAGAGAGCTTATTTTGGTCATAAGACCAGGGAGTATACTTCTAAACTTAAGATTAATAATGAAAAATGTGTCGGCTGCGGAAAATGTGAGAAACTCTGTCCTATGAATAACATAACCATAGTTGAGAAAAAAGCGGTTTCCGGTGATCGATGTACTATGTGCTATAGGTGCATTAACAAGTGTCCAAAGGAGGCAATCACTCTTCTTGGGAAAAATGTAGTAGAACAGTGTGAGATTGAGAAATACTTGTAAGTTCTTCCGTTTTTATACAGCTAGATTTTTATTTGTCAGATGGATGTCATGCGGTGTATGCATGCATTATTCACGGAGAGGCATTTTGTCCGGGAGAGATTGAGGACAGGAGTATTTGTATTAACGGGGATATCGGCGAGGTGTTGACATTGTTGCATTGATTATAAAAGGGAAGGGCTAAATGAAAAACACAGAAAAAAGGCTGAGAACAAGTAGGAAAGCACGTTATGCGTGCTTTTTTCTTTAAGTTCACTTAAGTTTTCATTGTTACAATTATTCAAGAATACAATCCCCTCAGGAGGCGAAATACATGAAAATCAATAAATGGAGCTTAGGCTTTGCCTTTGCGTTATTTATCCGGCAATCGGCTTTGGACTTTTTGCCGCGGCAGTTTCCGTATGGATCATAGAAAGAGTTTCAGAAAAGGAACCGGTATAAACAGAAATCTTAAAAATTCACCCGATTCCAAATTTTCATGATAAAAAGGAAAATAATTTGAGTACATTATGTTATAATATATTACAATATCTTTGACATTCAACAATTCGTATTCATTGGGGAAGAATTCATATGACATCACTCAGCAAATCAAAATATTGTCGTGGTTTTCAATGTCCGAAAATGTTATGGATGGACTTTTATATGCCGGAAAAAGCGGTAAAGAAAGCATCCGAGTCCGTCCTTGCAAACGGAAGTGCAGTCGGGGATGTGGCGATGGGTTATTTCGGCGATTTCTCAGAGGTGCCGTTTTCTCTTAACAAGCAGGAAATGTGTGATACAACTGAAAAATTGCTGGCGGAGAATACTTCCGTGATAGCGGAAGCATCGTTTCTTTATGACAATTGCTTTTGCAGTGTTGACCTGTTACGAAAAGCAGAAGACGGGTATGAACTCATTGAAGTAAAAAGTTCGACATCTGTCCATGCGATTTACCTTGAGGATATGGCATACCAGTATTATGTTCTGACACAATGCAAAATCCCGGTCGTAAGGGTATTTAACATGTATATCAATAATAAATATGAGAGGCATGGCGAACTTGATTTAAAACAGCTTTTTGTACTTCAGGATTGTACCGAGGAGTGCCTGTTGAGACAGTCAGATGTGAAAGAAAAGATTGCCGCGCTTAAGGACTTGTTGAATAAGACGGATGAACCTCAAAAGGATATCGGAATGTATTGCGACGATCCGTATGAGTGCGATTATAAAGAGTATTGCAGGGGAGTATGCGGTGTTCAGGAACCCTCTGTTTTTTCTGTTGCCAGTCTGTCGGGTAAGAAAAAGTATAAGTTGTATAATGACGGCATTATTACTTTTGATGATATCATGAAGAAGCAACCGAAGGAACTAAATGAAAACAACATGCTTCAGGTAAAAATGGAACAAAATAATTCACCTGCACGTATAGAGAAAGAAAAGATAAAAGAATTTCTAGGGACAATTCGCTATCCGCTTTACCACTTGGATTTTGAAACATTCCAGCAGGCCGTACCGGAATATGACGGGGTCATTCCCTACAATATGATTCCCTTTCAGTATTCCCTTCATGTTCAGCGGTCTGCCTGCGCCAAGCCGGAACACTATGAATTTCTTGCAATAGAGGGGTTGGATCCTAGACGAGCGCTGGCGGAACAGCTTTGCAAAGATATTCCAGCGGATGTCTGCGTTCTGGCATATCACAGTTCAACGGAAATCGGTATTATGAAAAAACTGGCTGTACAGTTTCCCGATTTGTCCGCTCATCTTTTAAGCATCTGTAAGAATACTCTGGACCTGATGGTGCCGTTCCAGAAAAAGTATTATTATTGCAAGGAAATGCAGGGTTCCTATTCGATAAAATATGTACTTCCTGCACTTTGCCCGAATGATCCGGAACTCGATTATCATGCGCTTGACGGAATTCATAATGGCGGGGAAGCAATGAATGCTTTTGCGGAATTGCCGAAGCATACACCGGAAGAAATAGATTTAATTCGCAAACAGTTGCTTGCTTATTGCAAACTTGATACGTTGGCAATGGTGAAGGTTCTGGAAAAATTGTATGAGGTGGTTAAGTGATACCACGAATTAGCGAGAATTATTGATTTCATTTAAGAAAATCAAGGATGTTATGCTTATATAAACATCAATGTTTGCCGGCTTATTTTTTGCCTAAATTTTGATTTTTGATTACCTGATTTTGATTACCTAAAAATAAAACAATGCATCCCCCGTCATAACCAGATGATCATACGTGTTGCCGGAGGCGTAAGTTGTTATCGCATATCTATTGAACCCGTCCAAATCAGGCGCATCTGTTTCGATAAATAACGCAACATTAAAGGGAGATTCCGAATCGTTTACAGCCTTTTCCGTAATGTCTATGTACTCCTGTATTTTTTCTTCTGGGATATCGTAATACATTACTGCAAGTATGTTCGGCGTCTGAAATTTCATGTAATCTTCGAATGCATAAACATCCGGTAAATCCGACTCGCGGTAGTCGTAGATACATGCAGCAAACGGTACATCACCGTAAACATTTTCCAACGTTTTTTTCACAACTTCACAGGCCTGTTCTTCATACAGAATGTCCGTATAATTGTCATTATTTCTTCCGGTCGAGGTATCGTAACGTGCCAGAATTTCTGCTTCCGGATGACTTGCGGAAGAAAAGATATATGCTTCCTGTGAGCCATATGCATGGTATTCGACCGTGCGGGTATAAGTAAAGTCCTCGCCGTATTTTTGCTCAAGAAATAATTCCAGTTTGTATTCTTCGGTCGGAAATAAGTATTTACAACCGCCGAAAATCAATGAGGCGCAAAGACTCAGTGCAAGTACAGATATTCTAATCCATTTCTTTTTTGTCCTCATAGTTTCAATCTTTCCTCTCGTTAAATAATATGCGGGTATTTCGGGCACATATAACCG
>OMRN01000171.1 GCA_900313265.1 uncultured Lachnospiraceae bacterium
CTTCCCGTGGTTACCATGAAAGTTACCTGTTCAAAGGGAACCTATATCCGGACTCTCTGCCGTGAAATCGGGGAAAAATTAGGCTGTCACGGATGCATGCAAAGCCTTGAAAGACTTTATACCGGCGGTTTTTCCATAGAAGAAGCGAAGACGATCGCGGAGATAGAAAAGTTCCGGGATGAAGGCAGACTGGAAGAACTTCTTTATGGTGTGGATACGTTCTTTAAGGATTATCCGGAGGCGACGGTTTCAAAAGAAAGCGAAATATATGCGGACAACGGAAATGCACTTATGATGAAAGAGTTTGCATCACTTCCCGAAGAAGCAAAAATATTTAAAAACCATCCCACGGGGGAATACTATATACGTCTTTACCGTGACGACCGCTATTTTTACGGGGTTTATAAATACGATGGCAGGAAAAATCTTTTCGTTCCGGAGAAGATGTTCTTCTGTCAGGGAACATTATAATTTATGTAAACCTATTTATGATTATGTAAACTATTACAAGATTATGTAAACTATAATAAAATTATGTAAACCATCATGGAGCCAACATTTTCATGATAACATTTATCAACTCTTACAACGGAATAGAGGGCGATACCGCAGTCGCAATCGGTAAATTCGACGGACTTCATATCGGCCACGAACAAATCTTAAAAACGCTCGAAGAGTGTAAAAAAGAGGGTTTGAAAACCGTGATTCTTTCTTTTGATCCGAGTCCGGATGTGGTCTTCTGGAGAGCGGAAGATACGGAACTGTTAAGCCGTTCGGAGATGGAAGAGCATCTTGAGAAATATGAGATTGATTATCATGTCATTCTGTCTTTTACTCCGGAGCTGGCCAGAATGAGCTGTGAGGAATTTTTGGAGGAAATACTGATAAAATCCCTTCATGGGAAGACTGTTGTGGCGGGTGAGGATGTCTCTTTCGGCTATAAGGGAAGGGGCGATGCCGAATTCCTCAAACAAATGGAAAAGAACAATATAATAAAGTCCCGGATTATCCGTAAAAAAACCGTGGACGGTATTCCCGTTTCTTCCACGCAAATCAGGGAATATATTAAAAGCGGACAAATCGAAAAAGCCACGGAATTTCTAGGATACCGTTATTCCTTCACCGGAATCATCGAAGAAGGAAAGCATCTGGGGCGGACATACGGTATTCCGACCGTGAATTTCTTTCCCGAAAAGAAAAAGGTTCTGCCGCCGAACGGCGTATATTTTTCAAGGGCAAGGATCAAAGGGAATACCTATTATGCCATGACGAATATCGGTGTTCGTCCGAGCGTGGAAAACGAGCCTCATTCGGGAGAGAAGAAGGGGGTTAACCTTGAATCCTATCTTTTCGGAAATCCCGGCGAACTGTACGGCGAAACCTGTACGGTTACGCTTTATCATTATCACCGTCCGGAAAGGAAATTCGATTCCTTAGACCTTTTAGTCGCTCAGTTAAAGGAAGATAAGAAAGCCTGTATGGATTATTTTATTCTATAGTAATATTTGCCAAAAATGGTGTACTTCAATTGGGAAAACTGTCCAAAGTTACGAAATGTGAAAATCCGGTTGAAATACACCTCTTTTTTTCGCTAAAATAGACTTTGGGTGAATGTGAAAAAGACTGAAAAATCGGCATTTTCGGGTTTTGAATGAAGAGTTGTTCCTTTCGCCGGAGGAAATAAATGAAGCATTTCAGAAAAAGTGATTTTTTCATTGCTGCCTTGATTGTCGCGGTTTTTGCGGCAATCATTATTACGAATGCCCGTCAGACGATGACGGTTCTTTCAGGGCAGATTGAAAATACAGCTACTTTGCGTCTTTCCGGAATCCAGACGGAACTGCAGGATGTTTTATCGAGAGCCGAAGATGCCCTGACGGATTTCTCTTTCGGCATGGAACGGTTAAACCGTTCGGGTGCATCGGAAAATGAAATCCGGACTTACATCGATTCCGTAAAGGAAGAACAGATTCTTCGCACAGACGGAGTAAATTTCAACTCCTATGTAGCATCGAAAGATTTCGTATATATTCCTGATTTTGATATGCCCAAAGATTATTATGCCACGGAAAGAAACTGGTATGTGGGTGCCGTGGAAGCCGAGGGGCAGATTTATATTACAGAGCCTTATATCGACCGTATGACCGGGGATATCTGTTTTACCATGTCCAGAATGCTAAGCGATAAAGATACCGTGGTTTCGATGGACTTTACGCTTTCCGAACTGCAGAAATCCATCGATAAAATGGTCGGCGGAGCGGAAGGATTTACCGCACTGATTACCACGAAAGACGGCATGATCATGGGCTATTCCGATATGTCCTACGTCGGCGGAACCGTGGATAAAAATCTTCCGCAATACAGTGATCTGATAAAAGCGTTAAACCGTGAAGACAGAATACATGAGACCCGCTCGGATTTGATTGACGGTGACTACTATACCATATTCTGCAACGAAACCGAAAACGGCTGGTACATGATTCTTTTCGCAAACGAAGGTGTTCTCTACGGCGAAACCTATGATAATATGGGAATCCGTGTAATTGCACTGATCGGGCTGCTTTTGGTCGTTCTGGCATTATATATTGTCGGAGCGTACAACCGGACCAAAGCGGAGAAAGCACTTGCGGCAAAAGACGAAATTCTTTCAAGCATTTCGACGGAACTGAGGGAACCCTTAAGCCGGATTATCAAATTAAGTGAACCGAACCGGTTAAAAAACAGCATCAACATCAAAGAAAGCATGGAAGACATCAGAGAGAGCGGTCTTCAGCTGGACGGAATGGTGACAAATCTTTTCTCCTACAGCATGCTGGCCAAAGAGGAGAATGAGAAGAAGAGAAAAAAATCAAAGCAGAAGGATATCACCAAATCCATCACAATTGCCAGAAATGCCATTGTTATTGTTTTTGTTGTGGCGATTATCTTAAATCTGTTTCTGTCCATTAAAACAGCGCAGACAAATGAAAAGATTTCCATCACGCTCGAAGTGCAGCAGAACGGAAAACAGTTTAATGAGTGGGCGCTGGAACAGAAAACGATTCTTTCGATGTTTTCCAATATGATTTCGGCCGATCCCGAAATCCTTAACGATTATGACCGGTGTGTGGAATGGATGAATGATGTGCTTAAGAACTATCCGGAAATATCGGTATGCTATATTGCCAATCCCTACAGGGAACATACGGTTATCATGAATAACGGCTGGGAACCCGAAGAAGGATGGGCGGTGGAAGACCGGCAGTGGTATAAGGATACGGTTATTTCCAAAGACGGAACCAGTGTTTCCTCACCGTATTTCGATGATCAGACGGGAATGTACTGTATCACTTTCTCACAGATGGTTTATGACAAAGACGGCACTTTCTTAGGTGTTTTCGGTATTGACTGCTTTATGGACAAACTGATTCAGGTAATGGGGGATAATTACAGTGATTATACCTACACGTTTATTACCGATTCGGAAGGCAATATCATCAACCATCCGAATAAAGATTATGAAATGCAGCAGGGGCGCACCGTCAATGTAAACGAAACGGAATACGGCGTTTTAAAAGAAACAGGAACACTCAAAACATTCTTCGATTATAAGAAAACACTGGTGGCCGGAGTCCGGTCGAAACTGAGTATTGCCGGACTTTATCTTTATACGGTTTCGGACTGGACATACTTAAACGCTGCCAGTTATCTGATTGTTTTCTTAAATACGCTTTCGCTGATTCTTTGCATTGTCATTGTCAATATCGTGGTTAACCGGATTATCCGCTGGCAGAACGAGACCAACCGGCAGCTTGAGGATGCGGTAAAATATGCGACGAATGCCGGAAAGGCGAAATCCCAGTTCTTAGCGCAGATGAGCCATGAAATCCGTACGCCGATTAATGCGGTAATCGGCATGGATGAAATGATTTTAAGAGAAAGCACGGATCCGCAGATTTCGGAGTATGCGTCGAACATCCAGACCGCGGGAACGACGCTTTTGGAGCTTGTCAACAGCATTCTCGATTTTTCCAAAATCGAAGAAGGCAAAATGGAAATTTATCCGGTCAAATACGACACGAAAGAACTCGTGGACTACCTTTACAACATGGTTTATGAGAAAGCCGAAAAGAAGGGGCTCGATTTATTTGTCCGGATTGATGAGAAACTTCCGAAGTCCTTATTCGGAGATGACGTAAGAATCAAACAGGTTATTGTCAATATCCTGACAAATGCCGTAAAATATACTCATGAGGGAAGCGTCACGCTGACGATGAGAAAAGAATTCGAAAGCGATGACGAAATCGGACTCTTTGTTTCGGTAAAGGATACGGGAATCGGAATTAAGGAAGAAGACAAGGATAAACTTTTTGTCTCTTTTGAACGTCTCGAAGAAGAGAAAAATCGAAACATAGAGGGAACAGGTCTCGGAATCTCCATCGTTCAGGGACTTTTGGGACGTATGGACAGCAAACTGGAAGTAGAGAGCGTTTACGGTTCAGGCTCGAATTTCTATTTTACGGTGAAGCAGAAAGTCATCGATCCGGAACCGCTCGGGGCATATAATCCGAGAAAAACGGAAAGTGCTTCGTACCATAAAGAGGAAATTGTCGTTCAGAATGCCGATATTCTGGTTGTGGACGATAATGATATGAACTTAAAAGTCGCAAAAGGAATTTTAAAGATTTACGGCGTGGTTCCGGAACTTGCCGACAGCGGAAAAACAGCACTCGATATGGTCCGCATCAAACGCTATGATCTGATTTTCTTAGATCATATGATGCCGGGAATGGACGGAATCGAAACGCTGCAGGCCATGAAAAAAGAGGATCTTGTATACGATACGCCCGTTATCTGCTTAACCGCCAATGCCATTGCCGGAGTAAGAGAGCAGTATATCAAGGAAGGGTTTACGGATTATCTTTCCAAGCCGATTGAAGTCGGTGCCCTCGAAGGTCTTTTGGTTAAATACCTGCCGAAGGATAAAATCGCAAAGAAGGCGGAAGATGACGTTCTTCCCGTGGATAAACCGGAGCAAAGCGAAGAGAACGCATCTCCCATGGAGAAATTAGCCGTACGCGGTTTTGACACGGCAGCAGGTGTTGAATATTCCGCGGGAATGGAAGAGTTCTATCTTGAAATGGTGAAGACATTTGCGGACGGGTATGAAGAAAAGGCGGCGGAGATTGCAGGAGACTTCAGCAAAGAGAACCTTGAGAATTACCGGACACGCGTCCATGCCTTAAAGAGCACGGCAAAAATGATCGGCGCCATGGAACTGTCCGAACTGGCACTGGGGCAGGAAAATGCCGCAAAAGACGGAGATTTGGAAGCGGTGAAAGCGGGACATGACAATCTGATGAAGCTGTATGATAAGACAGTAGGGTTAATTAAGGAAAGCTTATCGTAAGAAAAATGTCGATAAAAAACAGGACGGAATGTCAATAGTATATAAAATCAACAGAAAAGTGTAAAAGAGGAAACCAATGAACAAAATTCTTGTAGTAGACGATGAGCCGATGATGTTAATGCTGACAAAGAAAATTCTTTCCGAGCATTACACGATTTTAACGGCCTCGAATGCGGAAGAAGCAATAGAGATTTATGAAAACGAAAAGCCGGATATGATTCTGACCGATTTGTTAATGCCCGGAATGACCGGTTTTGAAATGCACAAACTGCTTTCCGAAAAACATAATTTAAACATTCCGGTTATGTA
>OMRN01000015.1 GCA_900313265.1 uncultured Lachnospiraceae bacterium
ATAATATTTGTCATGGCGCCATAGCCAAGTGGTAAGGCACCGGTCTGCAACACCGTTATCACCAGTTCAAATCTGGTTGGCGCCTCTGAACTCCCGGAAAACTCCGGGAGTTTTTGTTATTTGTGCGAAATGTTCATGCCTGTTGATTTAAAATGTTACTCAAGTTATACTTGAGTCTGATAATTCATCTTCAATTCCTTCTCGCTGTTATTATTGACAAAAAGGTATTAATGTAAAGACAGTACAGATGATGTTGCAACGAGAGGTAAAAAAGGAGAAAAACAAAAAGGAGAAAAACAATGAGTCTGGGAGAAAATATTAAAAGAATAAGAGAGCGGAGTAATAAGACGCAGGAGCAGGTGGCGGATGTCCTGGGAGTATCTTTTCAGGCGGTATCCGCATGGGAAAGGGATGAATATAAACCCGATACCGACAACCTGATTAAGCTGGCGGAAGTGCTGGATGTTTCGGTTACGGCACTTGTGGAAGAAAAAAGCAGTTATTTTAAGACCAAAGATGCCATTTATAACTGGGAACACATGAAAACGTATGTGAAAACAACGGCTAAAAATCTAAATTTAACGGATACGCTTAAGGCTGTTGATTTTGCGGTGGAGGCACATGACGGTCAGAAAAGAAAGAGATGCGATATTCCGTATATTTATCATCCGCTGAATCTGGCCTGCCATGCACTGTCCATGGGGATTACGGAAGATGATGTGATTGCGGCATGCATGCTTCACGATGTGGTCGAGGACTGCGATATATCACTGGATGAACTCCCGGTCGGGGATTCGGCGAAGGAAATTGTCCGCCTTATGACACGCATAAAAAAGGCAGGAGAAGATAAAGATCGGGTGAAGGATGCGTACTATAATGCGATTTCACAGAATCCGAAGGCGGCACTGGTAAAATGCCTGGACCGCTGTAACAACTTAACGACGATGGCGTGGGGACTGAGCCGGGACAGGATATATGATTATATTTCGGAAACGGAAAAATATTATCCGGAACTTTTCAAAGTACTGAAGAATACGCCGGAGTATAATAATGCCGCGTGGCTTTTGAAGTATCAGACGGAAAGCATGCTGGATATCTATAAAAGACTGATGTAAGAGAGATTTTTGAGTTTATTTATGAATCTGCTAAACGATTACCTTCGAAAGAGGTTTGGACAAAAAGTTTATAAAATTGCCTTAAACGGCGGATTTACCTGCCCAAACCGGGACGGAACGATCGGAACGGGCGGTTGTATTTTCTGCTCCGAAGGCGGAAGCGGAGAGTTTGCGCAACCGGCCGGTACCGGCATTACCGCGCAGATTGAACAGGGAAAAGAGCTCCTTTCGAAAAAAATAAAGGACGGAAAATATATCGCTTATTTCCAGGCCTATACGGGTACCTACGCAGACACGGACCGGCTTCGCAGTCTTTACATGGAAGCGATAAACCATCCGGATATCGTGGTGCTTTCCGTTGCTACGAGACCGGACTGTCTGCCGGACGATGTGCTGGATTTACTGGAGGAATGCAACCACATTAAACCGGTCTGGGTGGAACTCGGCCTTCAGACGATTCATCCCGAAACGGCAGAATACATCCGGAGGGGCTATCCGCTTTCCGTGTATGATGAGGCATTAAGAAAACTGAAAAGTCGTCATATCGAAGTAATTACCCATCTGATACTGGGCCTTCCCGGAGAAAGCAGTTCCGATATGCTCTCGTCCGTAAAATATGTCTGTGATGCGGGGACGGACGGAATCAAACTGCAGCTTTTGCATATCCTTAAGAATACCGATCTGGAAAAAGAGTATCAAAGCGGCAGCATCCGTGTGCTTACGGAAGACGAATATATCCGTCTTTTGAAAGAATGTCTTGAAATCATACCGGAAAATGTGGTCATACACCGGCTGACCGGGGACGGAGACAAGCGTATTCTGGTGGCTCCGATGTGGAGCGCAGATAAAAAACATGTCTGGAATCGTATTCATCGTGAAGTTTTTCATAAGAATGTGAAAAGTCTTTGACTTCTCCGTTTAATTTATTGAATTATTCCTTTTTGCAAACTATAATAAAATAGTATTTTTATGAAAGAAAGAGAATAAAATGGCTAATTCAAATAACGACGACCGTCTTAATGACAATAACGACAATAATGAAAAAAAACCCGCAGGGGGCGGGATATTCCTGCTTCTGTTTATTCTGGCACTGGGATTTTTTATTTTTACATGGATTTACCGGATTGCATCCCCGTCATCCTCCACGGAAGTAACGTATACCGAATTTATCCAGATGCTTGAAAACAAGCGTGTGGAATCGGTTGTTATCGAAGATACCAGGATTATTATTTACCCGGAAGGAGTGAAGCCGGAAAGTGTAGGCAATTTCTTTTTGGGAGGCGGAAATCAGAAGTATTATTATACCGGAAAAATCGAGGACGACGATACTCTGACAAAACGTCTTCTGGATGCGGGTGTTGAGGTAAAGGGCGAGATTCCGAGCAATTCGGGACAGATATGGTATATTCTTTTATCTTATGTAATACCGATTGTTCTTTTTATCGTTTTCGGTATTTTTCTGATGAGACGTCTCTCCAAGGGCGGCGGAATCGGCGGCATCATGGATGTCGGCAAGAACAAAGCCAAAGTCTATGTCGAGAAATCGACCGGCGTAACCTTCCAGGATGTAAAAGGAGTGGATGAGGCGATTGATTCCCTGCAGGAGGTTGTAGACTTTTTGCACAATCCCGACCGCTATGTGAAAATCGGTGCGAGACTTCCGAAGGGTGTTCTTTTGGTGGGCCCTCCGGGAACCGGAAAAACGATGTTGGCCAAAGCCTGTGCGGGCGAAGCACATGTTCCGTTTTTCTCTCTGACGGGTTCGGACTTCGTGGAACTGTATGTCGGTGTCGGAGCATCACGTGTAAGGGATTTGTTTAAGGATGCGGAGAAGATGGCTCCCTGCATCGTATTTATCGATGAAATCGATGCTATCGGCCGAAGCCGTGATTCCGTATACGGCGGAGGAAACGAGGAACGTGAACAGACATTAAACCAGCTGCTTTCCGAAATGGACGGCTTTGACGGAAACAAGGGAATTATCATTTTAGCGGCAACCAACCGTCCGGAAATTCTGGATAAAGCATTGCTTCGTCCGGGACGTTTCGACCGTCGTGTTGTTGTCGAAAAACCCGACTTAAAAGGCCGTGTGGCGATTTTGAAAGTACATGCCAAGAATGTCAAACTCGACGAAACCGTAAACTTTGATGAAATTGCGCTTGCCACAAGCGGAGCAACCGGATCGGACCTGGCCAATATGGTAAACGAAGCGGCCATTAATGCGGTTAAGGAAGGCAGACAGTTTGTCAGCCAGAAAGACCTGCTCAATGCCGTGGAAATCGTTATCGTCGGAAAAGAAAAGAAAGACCGTATCTTAACCGACAAGGAAAAGAGAATTGTTTCCTATCACGAAATCGGTCATGCAACCATTACGGCACTTCAGAAAAATTCCGAACCGGTGCAGAAAATCACGATTGTACCCCGAACCATGGGTGCACTCGGTTATGTGCTGCAGGTTCCGGAAGAAGAAACCTACCTCGATTCCAAAGAAGAACTGCATGATGAGATTGTGGTACTTTTAGGAGGAAGAGCGGCGGAAGAAGTATTCTTTAATACCATTACGACCGGTGCGAGCAATGATATCGAAAGAGCAACCAAAATTGCCAGAGCCATGGTTGCTTATTACGGCATGAGCGAGAAATTCGGAAATGCCCAGTTTGAATCCATTGAGAGCCGTTATCTTGACGGACGAAGGGTGATGAACTGCGCGGATAAAACCGCAGCGGAAATCGATAAAGAAGTCATGGCGATTCTGAAGGAATGCTATAAAGAAGCTTATAAGATGATTAAGAAAAACCGTGACGTCATCGATAAACTTGCCGCTCATCTGATTCAGAAAGAAACCATTACCGGAGCCGAGTTTATGGAAATTTTCTGTAAAGAGAAGGGTCTTCCCCTTCCGAAACCGAAAAATTCCGAGGCGGACAAAACGAAGGAAAGCAGTCAGTCTTCAAGCGGCAGTAAAGAAGACCGTCCGGCTGTTATCCCGGGTGGCGATATAAAACAGCCTTCTTTTGATGAAGATAAACCTTCGGATTCCGGAGAAGATTCCGATTCGGGTGAATCTTCCATGATGTTCGGACTTTCCAAAGAGGAAATGGACGAATTAAACCGCGTGGTAGACGAAGAAATCGAGAGGGAAAAGAAAGAAGCGGGAGAAGGAACACCGTCACCGGATCATGCCGGGGACGGGGAATCCGCCGAAGGTGCACCGGCATCCCCGGATGATGATTTTATGGATATATTAAGGAAACGCTCGCAGGGAAAAAACGATGAGGTCGAATAAGTACCGTTGTGATTTTTGACGGAAAACGGAGAAAAACTCTTGAGTGATTTTAATATCGAAGAGGAACTGAAAAAACTCCCCGGGGAACCGGGGGTTTATATCATGCATGATGTGAATGACACCATCATATACGTAGGTAAGGCCGTAAACTTGAAGAATCGAGTTCGGTCTTATTTTCGCGCAGGGGTTTTTCATACGGCCAAGATTAATAAAATGATTTCACTGATCGATCATTTTGAATATATTATTACCGATTCCGAGTTAGAAGCGCTGGTTTTGGAAAACAATCTGATTAAAGAGAATTCCCCGAAATACAACACTATGCTCAAGGATGACAAGACCTATCCGTATATTAAGGTGACCGTAAACGAGGATTATCCGAGGATTCTGTTTTCCAGACAGATGAAAAAGGATAAATCGAAATATTTCGGCCCTTATACTTCCGCACAGGCAGTCAAGGAAACCATCGATTTGATGAATAAACTGTACAAGATCCGGACCTGCAACCGAAGCATTACCGCACCAAAGAACCCGGACATAGATAAAAACGACGTGGATTCTGCCCGGAATAACGGGGAAGAAAACCAGAAGGGAAAAAATACGGGACCGGATAAGAGAGCCTGTTTAAACTATCATATCGGGCAGTGCCAGGCACCCTGCAGGGGTGATGTCAGCGTGGAAGAATACCGGGAAAACGTGAATAAGGCGCTGGAATTCTTAAACGGAAATTACTCTCCGATCTTAAAATCACTGGAAGAACAGATGAAGGATGCAAGCGAGAGGCTCGCATTCGAGGAAGCCGCGGAAATCAGAGAATTATACTTCAGTGTAAAAAGTGTGGCTCAGAAACAGAAAATCACGGATTACGAGGGAGAGGACAAGGATTATATCGGGCTTGCCAAGAATGAGAAAGACGCGCTGATTCAGGTCTTTTTCGTACGTGCGGGAAAGTTAATCGGACGGGAACATTTTTATTTTGAGGATGCGGCGGAAGATGACAACGGGGAACTGTTAAGTACGTTTATTAAACAGTTTTATGCGGGAACACCGTATGTTCCCGGGGAAATCTATCTTTCGATGGAACTTCCGGAAAGGAAAGTTTTAGAGGAATGGCTTTCTAAAAAGAAGGAGCGGAAGGTATCCTTAATCAGCCCGAAGAAGGGACAGAAGGAAAAACTGTTAGATTTAGCCGGAAGAAATGCGGCACTGATTTTAAGCCGGGATACCGAGAAAATAAAAAGGGAAGAAGCAAGAACCGTCGGAGCGGTAAGGGAAATCGAAGAATTACTCGGCATTCCGTCGATTGAACGTATGGAAGCTTTCGATATTTCGAATACTTCCGGGTTCGCCAATGTCGCCAGCATGGTGGTTTTTGAAAAAGGGAAACCGAAACGCAGCGATTACCGGAAATTCCGGATGAAAACCGTGACCGGTCCCGATGATTATGCCTGCATGAGGGAGGCCATTACGAGAAGGTTTGAACATGGGCTTGCACTCCGGGGGCAAAATGTGGAAAATAGTAGTAAGGACAGTTTTGTAAAATTCCCGGATCTGCTTTTGATGGACGGAGGAAGAGGTCAGGTGAACATTGCGGAAGAGGTTCTTGCCAAACTCGGAGTAAATGTTCCCGTATGCGGTATGGTGAAAGATGACAATCACCGCACGAGGGGAATTTATTTCAGAAATGTCGAACTGCCGATTGATACGCGTTCCGAGGGATTTAAACTGATTACAAGGGTGCAGGATGAGGCACACCGTTTTGCAATCGAGTATCACCGGTCGCTTCGAACCAAGGCGCAGGTGCATTCTGTTTTGGATGAAATTCCCGGTATCGGGGAGAAGAGAAGAAGAGCATTAATGAAAGCGTTTGCGTCAATTGATGACTTAAAGAGGGCAGATGTGGAAGAGATTGCGGCGCTTCCGGAAATCCCGGAAAATGTAGCCAGAGGAATATACGAATATCTGCATGGAAACGGAGAGCAGTAAAATGGAAACGGACAATACGATTCTGCTTAAGGATTTCGGAAACCGCCTGATGGTGGAATTTGATGAGATTTTAGTTCTTTACGAGGCATTGCTTTTGGAAAGCAGGGAAGATTACCGGCTTTACGGGGAAGAAAGCAGGGAAGCCGGGATAAGGAAGTATCAGCTTCTTCATCAGATTGCGGACCGGACGGGTGTGCTTAAGCAGGATTATGAGTTTTTTTCAAGCCAGCTTTGTTTTCCTACCGGGAAAATGGACTGGGATCTGCCTTTTGATGAAGAATACGAGAGGGCAGATATCGAACTCGACAACATGGTAGTCGATCAGTTTTTCGGTGTCAATGCCGAGAGAATTTATAAGGATATCCGTAAGCAGGCAGAGATTGCAAGGAAAGTCTTTTTCGAATCTTTTGCCGGGCTTTTCTATGTCTGCCCGTGCTGCGGACATTATCTTTTCGATGAAAACGGAGATTTTAATATTTGCGGAATCTGCAAGTGGGAAAATGACAAGACCCAGAATAACGATCCGAGATTCAAAGGAGGTGCAAATAAGGACTGCTTAGTGGATTACCGGATTCGTTTTCGTGACCAGCGCGCAAGAAGCATGGCAGATCCGTGGGGAACAACGAAAAAATAAATGCCGGGGAATCATAACCGGACGGGAATGGTAATATATTACCGGGAGATTAAGTATGAAGAATCATTTTGCTTTAAAGAAGGGAAAAACTCTGTTTTGTGCGTTTCTGCTTGCGGGAACGGCACTTCTTTGCGCATGTTTTTCCAGCGGCCTCGATCATTACGATAACGCCATCCAGAATGAGAAGAAGGATGAAGAAGTCGTTTCCGATACGAAACAAAACGACAGGGAAACGGAAAGCGAACTTGAGAATATTTTGGAAGAAGCGGGAGATCTTTCCTTAGAGAATCAGGAGAAAACGGTACCGGAAGAAGAGACGGAAATCTCCAATCTGCAGTTTCGAAAAAAAAAATATCTGGATGAACACTACGAAAAGCATGGCGTAGAAATGGGTTTTAAAAACGCCGAAGAATACCTGGCGGCCGCCAACCGGGTGGTTTCAAATCCCAATGCCCTTCATAAGAAGGAAAAAGAGGATAACGACGATGTTTATTATGTGGAAGAAACCAACGAATTCGTCGTGGTTTCCGGGGACGGATATATCCGCACCTACTTTAATCCCAGTGCGGGAATCGATTATTATAACAGACAGTAGTTTAGCAGAAAAAATTATAATGGGGAGGTACTTATTATGCCAAGTATCAGTTTGCAGAGAATCGTTGAGAAGGCGAAGTTAGAGCCGATTACACCGGAGATTCCGATTGACAAAATCAAAATCAAGCAGCCGGATATTAACCGTCCGGCACTTCAGATGGCGGGCTTTTTTGAAAATTACGAAGCCACGCGTCTGCAGATTATCGGGTTCGTCGAATACCGTTACATGGAATCCTTATCACCGGAAAGAAAAGAAGAAATCTATACGAAACTTTTAAGTTATCCGATTCCCTGTATTGTGTTCTGCCGCGATCTTGAGCCGGATGAACTGTTCAGACAGAAAGCAATTGAAAACGGAGTTCCTCTTTTCAAAACCAAGAATACAACGTCCGTATTCATGGCGGAAACCATCCGCTGGCTGAATGTCAAACTGGCTCCGTGCATTTCCATTCACGGTGTACTGGTTGATATTTACGGCGAGGGTGTTTTGATTACAGGTGAGAGCGGAATCGGTAAATCCGAAGCGGCACTGGAACTGATTAAAAGAGGACATCGTCTTGTAACGGACGATGTGGTGGAAATCAGAAAGGTGAGCGAGGATACCTTAATCGGTACGGCACCGGAGACCACGAAGCACTTAATCGAACTTCGAGGAATCGGTATTGTGGATGTAAAAACGCTTTTCGGTGTATCATCCGTTAAGGAAACGCAGAATATCGATTTAGTTATCAAACTGGCGGACTGGAACAAGGATACGGAATATGACAGACTCGGACTGGAAGAACAGTATACGGAGTATCTGGGCAATAAGGTTGTCTGCCACAACATTCCGGTACGTCCCGGACGAAATCTTGCCATCGTCTGTGAAACGGCAGCCGTAAACCACAGACAGAAAAAGATGGGCTACAATGCGGCACAGGAACTCTACAAGCGTGTTCAGAATTCGCTGGCTCAGAAAAGAGAAGAAGAGGAAGAATAATTCTAAGAAAGCATAAAACAAAAGAGAAAAAGAAACAGCATTAATTAAAGAGAAAAAAATAAAGAATCATTTCGGAGGATAACAGAATGGCACAGTATGTATTTGCGGTGGATTTAGGAGGAACGACAGTTAAGCTCGGTCTTTTTGACAAAGAAGGAAATGTTCTGGAAAAATGGGAAATCGTTACCAGGAAAGAGAACAACGGAGAAAACATCCTGCCGGATATAGCGAAGAGCATTAAAGATAAAGCGGCGGAAAAAAACATCGCCAAAGAGGATATTCTCGGAGTCGGAATCGGTGTTCCGGGTCCCGTGGATTCCAAGGGAACCATTTATAAGGCCGCCAATCTCGGATGGGATGTATTTAATGTAAGTGAAACACTCGGAGAATTAACCGGACTTCCCGTAAAGACCGGGAATGATGCAAATGTGGCCGCACTCGGTGAAATGTGGAAGGGCGGCGGAAAAGGATATGACAGCATTGTTGCGGTAACACTCGGAACCGGTGTCGGCGGCGGTGTTATCATCGAAGGAAAACTGGTGGCCGGATCTACCGGTGCCGGCGGTGAAATCGGTCATATTCATGTGGAAGATAACGAAACCATATCCTGCGGATGCGGAAAGAAGGGATGTTTGGAGCAGTATGCTTCGGCTACCGGAATTGCCAGACTTGCCAATGAACGTCTTGCGCAGGATGATATGCCGAGCTCTCTTCGGAGCGTGGAGACAATCGATGCCAAAGCGGTATTTGATGCCGTGAAAGCCGGGGATGCTCTGGCAATCGAAGTAGCGGAGATTTTCGGAATGTATCTCGGAAAGGGACTTGCAGCGGTTGCGGCGGTTGTAAACCCGGAGGCTTTCGTAATCGGCGGCGGTGTCAGCAAAGCCGGCGAAGTGCTTTTTGAATATATCGAAAAGAACTATGTTAAATATGCTTTCCACGGAACACGGAACGTGAAATTCTGCCTTGCAACACTCGGAAACGATGCGGGTATTTACGGAGCGGCCAAACTGATTCTGGAGTAATCAGTCGCTTAAGAGGGGAAAGAAAAGAGAAATGACCGGGCAGCAGATCAACGAGATTCTAAGTATCATAGAGAGTGACCGGGTTCGGTTAAACGAGCCCATGAATAAACATACCACATTCCGGATCGGAGGAAATGCGGAGTGCTTTGTCAGCATACAAAGCATTGATGAATTGCGCGAACTGACTTCACTTTGCAGGAGAGAAAACATTCCGTTTTTCCTGATTGGAAAGGGGAGTAATCTCCTGGTTTCCGATAAGGGCATTCCGGGAGTTGTGGCTTACCTCGGAGAGGAACTTTGCAGCATCAGCGTGAATGAAAACCTGATTGTTGCCGAGGCGGGAGCGACACTTGCAGCCGTTGCGGCAACCGCTTTAAAAGAAGGACTCACCGGTTTTGAATTTGCGGCTGGAATCCCGGGAACCGTCGGCGGGGCAATCCGCATGAATGCGGGCGCGTACGGCGGTGATATGTCACAGGTTGTGAAATGGGTTCGCGTCCTGGAACCGGACGGAAATATCCGGACGATTGCTGCGGAGGAGATGAATTTTTCCTACCGGTATTCCATTTTAAAAGATGTGGATTATATCGTACTGGCAGCGGGGATTGCCTTAAATTGCGGTGACGAAAAAAGCATCCGCATGTCCATGATGGAACTGGCCGAGAGAAGAAAAGAAAAACAGCCGCTTGAATATCCTTCTGCCGGCAGTACGTTTAAAAGACCGGAAGGATACTTTGCCGGCAAACTGATTTCGGAAGCGGGACTCAGCGGTGCCAGAGTGGGTGATGCGGTGGTCAGCGAAAAGCACAACGGATTTATCGTAAACGAAGGATGTGCCACGGCGGAAGATGTGAAACAGTTAATCGAGACCGTAAGAAAAAAAGTATATGAAAACTCCGGCGTTTTACTGGAACCGGAAATAATATTTGTAGGAGAATAACATGCGTTTTGTCATAGTAACGGGAATGAGCGGTGCCGGAAAACTGACGGCACAGAAGATGCTCGAAGATCTGGGGTATTACTGTGTGGATAATCTGCCGGTTCCGTTAATCAGCAAATTCGTCGAACTGATTCTGGAACCGAACCGTGAAATTACGAAGGTGGTTTTGGGAATCGATGTCCGCGCCGACCAGTCTTTTGATGAAGTCCAGCTGGCTCTTCAGGATTTAAAGAAAAAGAATTTTCCGTACGAAATTCTGTTCATGGATGCTTCCGATGCAACTTTGCAGAAAAGATACAAGGAATCGAGAAGAATGCATCCGCTCGCACCGGACGGACTCGTTATCGACGGAATAAACAGGGAACGGGAAATCTTAAAGAAAACGAAAGCCGAAGCGGATTATGTTATTGACACATCATATCTGTTAACCCGCGAACTGAAAGCGGAACTTGAGAATATTTTTGTAAAAAACGAAAACTACAATTCCCTGATGGTGAATATCGTATCCTTCGGATTCAAACACGGTCTTCCGGCCGACGTGGACCTTGTTTTTGACGTGCGTTTCCTTCCGAACCCGTTCTATATTGACGAACTTAAGGATAAAACGGGAAACGATAAAGAAGTCCGTGACTATGTCATGTCTTCGCCGGAGAGCAGAATTTTCATGGATAAAGTAAAAGACCTGATTCTGTTTTTGATTCCGAATTACATTAAAGAGGGCAAGAACCAGCTGGTAATCGGAATCGGCTGTACCGGAGGACATCACAGAAGTGTTACTCTGGCGAATGAACTTTATGAAGAGTTAAAGTCGGAGGGAAGTTTCGGAATCCGGCTTGAGCACAGGGATATTCGGTAAAAATGACTTTTTCGAAAGAAGTGAAGGAAGAAATGGCAAAGCATATTCCGAAAAGCAGGCACTGTGCCATTTCGGAACTGGCAGTAATCCTTCTTTATTTCGGCCTGATGACTTCGGATGAAGGCCGAAGCAGGCTGGAGATTTGCATCGAGCAGGAAATGATTGCCAGAAAATGCTTTACATTGTTGGAAAAAACATTTAATATAAGTGTTGGTGCGCAAAAAGAGGAGCATAATACCCGCTTTGTGATTACGGATGATGAAGTGGTTAAGGATATTCTTTTAGCCACAAAATTCTGTGAGAATGCGGAATATACGCTGGGAAAAAGAAAGAGCGTATCCGGTGTCCTTTTAAAAACGGAGTGTTGCAAAAGGGCTTTTTTGCGCTCATGTTTTATGTGTTGCGGCTCCGTCTCGGATCCGGGGAAAGCATACCATCTGGAATTCGTATGCCGCTTTCCGGAGACAGCCACACAGATTGCCGATGTTTTAGCGGAGTTTTCCGTTAAGGCGAAAATCATCGAAAGAAAGAAATATCATGTGGTATATCTGAAAGAAGGATCGGCAATTGTTGAATTTCTGAATATCTGTTCCGCGCATGTATCCATGATGAATTTGGAGAATTACCGGATTCTGCATGAAATTGCGGGAGACACAAACCGCCGTGTGAACTGTGAAACGGCGAATCTTTTAAAGAGTGTAAATGCTGCTAATGCACAAATAGAGGATATCCGTTTTATCGACCGGGAGATCGGAATTAAGAATCTTCCTCCGTCGCTTTATGAGGTGGCGACGATAAGACTGGAACATCCGGATGCGACATTACAGGAACTTGGGGGGTTCCTTGATCCGCCTGTCGGAAAATCGGGAGTGAATCACAGACTCCGGAAAATTCAGGAAATTGCGGAGAAACTAAAGGGGTAAAGAGAAGGTTGAACGAGTCACTGAGACATGATGTCATAAGGAGGAAATAATCATGATTTCAAAAGAAATGACCGTAAAGCTTTCCGGAGGAATGGAAGCAAGACCCGTAGCCATGCTTGTTCAGGTGGCAAGCCAGTATGATTCATCCATCTATTTACAGGTTGGAGAAGGAAAGAAAGTCAATGCCAAGAGTATCATGGGAATGATGAGCCTTGGCCTGAATGCCGGCGAGAAAGTTACCGTGGTTGCGGACGGAAGTGATGAAGTTCCCGCCATGGAGGAAATCGAAAATTATTTAAGCACGGAAGCATAATCGGCCTCCGCATAATTACCGGAAGAATAAAATGGATAAAAAGAAAATGTTTTTTGTCTATAATGCGCATGCCGGACAGGAAAGAATCCGTTTTGCGCTGGTAGACATTCTGGATATTTTTCAGAAAGCCGGTTATGAAGTAACCGTTCATCCTACCCAGTACAGCGGGGATGCTGTCGACTGCATTAAAGAGATTGAAGGAAAATACGATCTCGTGGTATGTTCCGGCGGCGACGGAACCTTAGATGAAGTTGTAAAGGGAATGGGTGAATGCGAAAAGAGAGTTCCGATCGGATATCTTCCGGCCGGAAGCACAAACGATTTTGCCAGAACCCTGGGAATTCCTTCGGAATTTTCCAAAGCTGCGAAAATAGCGGTTACCGGAAAGCCGTTTATGTGCGATATCGGAACTTTTAACGGAAATCCGTTCGTTTATATTGCCGCATTCGGAGCCCTTACGGAAGTGTCTTATGCGACGAACCAGAGAGTAAAGAACATTTTCGGACATATGGCATACGTGCTCGAAGGAATCCGGGCAATCGGAATGGGAAATTTAAAACCCTACTCCATGAGCATTGTGGCAAACAACCAGCTGATTAAGGACACATTCATTTACGGAATGATTTCCAATACGGTTTCCATCGGAGGCGTACGTTTAACCGACAAAAATGTGAAACTGGACGACGGTGAATTTGAAGCCATGTTCATCAAATACCCGGACGATCCGGTTGAACTGAATTCTCTGCTATCGACCCTGATTGCGCAGGAGGCGGATCCGGAGCATGTATATTACTTCCGGACTTCCGAAATTCATATCAGTTCCGATACGGAAACGCCGTGGACCCGGGACGGGGAAAACGGAGGATTCCATAAAGATGTGGAAATCCAGAATTTCAAACAGCGGGTTCAGCTGATTGTCCCTTCGGATTATTAATTTTTTTACATAAAAGCAAAAGAAAAAGCAGATGCTGATGCATCTGCTTTTCCAAATAGGAGAAAATGAAAAAATCTAGAAAATGAGGAGCCCCCATTCAAAGGGGTTTTTCTTTTTTATCTGCCTTTACTATCTATAATTACTATATCAGCGGAATGTGAACAAAATATGAATAAAAACAGAAGAAAAGGTCAAAACTTTGTGTAGTGGTTTGCTGTGGATAAAGTGTTGATAAAAAAGAAGAAGTTTGTTAAAATAACTTTGTATGGGTGTATGAAAAAGGATTGCCATATAGATAAAACCGGAGGTTCGTTATGGACAATTTTGTAGATAAGCTTTCACAGAAAATCAACGCACAGGAAATGATCAAAGCCAATGCCCAGGCAGAGGCGAATGAAATGCAGCGCCTTCAGGAGCAGGTTGCCCAGTATGAAGCGATTCTGCAGGATATGCGTAAACTGAATTACAAGAATTCGGAACTTACGGATAAGATCAATGCTCTTGTCGACGAAAGCATGCAGAAAGTCCAGAGCAGCCGTGCGAACGGAGAAGGCGGAGAAGTTACGGCAAGCGTTTCTTCGGATTTGTCCGAGGCCATTATGATTGCGGTTGACGAAGCCTTAAAGGGAATGGATGTCAGCAGCATTAACGAGTCGGTAAGCAATACGCTGATGGTTCCGGTTGACCAGATGAAGCAGTCCAGCATGATGGTATCGGATTCCGTGGAGGAAGTACGCCAGATTGCGGAAGATGTCCGCAGTTCCGTAGATGATGTGAAATCTTCTTCAGAAGAACTGAAAACGTCGGTAAAGGCAAGTGTGGACAATGCCATTCTTACCATGCGTCGTGAGAACCGTGAAATTGCCGACCATCTGGAATATATCCGTACCACCGTGGATAATATGAAGAATCCCACGGAAGAAGATGAAGAGCGCAAAGCGGAAGAAGAAGCAAAACGTCTTGCGGAAGAGAAAGAAAAAGAGGAAGCCAGAATTGCCAAGGAAATCGAGGACAAGAAGGCTCTCGAAGAGATGTTTAAACAGTCCGATGAATTTGTTCACAAAGAGAACGTCAAGGTTTACCGAAACGTTCAGGCGGTTGTTGTGGACGAATTTAAGAATCAGACCGACGGATTAACCAAGCATAATCAGGAAATATATAATAAAATGCAGTTTATTCGTGCAGCCGTTATTATTGCGATTGCACTCGGGACAGCAAATATTATCCTCACGGTTTTAAAAGTTCTCGGAATTTTATAAAATGACTGCCTCGCGGTCTGCAACAGGTTTATGCCTGTTCCGGCCGCTTTAATTTTTGGATTTTTATGAAACATTTGTCTCGATATAGCTTACGAATACGTGCGCTGATGATAAGAGTGCTTATGGGCACTTTTATTGTTGCACTTTTTTTTATGCCGAATTACACCCGTTTTAAAAAGGGCGGAGACAACTGCTTTACCGTCTATATGTACGGGGAAAATGTCGGTGTTGTGGCGCGTGAGTCGGATGCGGACGAACTTTTGGCCAAAGCCAGACGTGCTTTGGCAGCCAGAAACAACAATCTTGTCCTGCTCGAGCCGATGGATTATGAAATCAAAGGACAGTGTGAAATCTTCAGTACCGTAAATACGGACCGCGAGATTATCCGTAATATGACCGAAGTCATGCAGAAACATGAGCGCGGAGTAAGACGTACGGCTTATACCATGAAGGTCCGCGGGATTACGATTAATATGGCGACGGCTTCGGATATCCGGACCCTTTTGGAGAAAATCATCGAAAAGTATGATGTGAATGACAGCTACGAAGTTGTAATGGAGAAGGATGAAAACAGGGATTTGAATGTCCTTAATGCCTTCATCCGTTTAAAAGAGGATCAGGACGGGACGGTGGCAATGGCTTCCGGTTCGGGAAATGCGCTTGAAGATGCGGATAAAGCCATTGCGGAAGCGTATGATCTGGGATTCGAGGACTATTCCTTAGGAATTCAGGATCTTGATTTAAGCGACAATATCGAGATTGTGGAATCCAGTGTATCGTCAGACGAAATCAGCAGTGTGGAACAGGCGCTTGCTCTGCTTACAGAGGATCAGGCGGTCATTCAGACCTATGAAGTGCAGCCCGGGGACACGCTCTCGGCAATTTCCCTCAAACTGAATATTCCGATGGAAACCATTGCGGAAATGAATAAAGACTATATGGAGAACGGTGTCAACAGTACGATTCATGTCGGCCAGTCCTTAATTATTACGGTTCCCGAACCGGAACTTGCCGTGGAGTGGGTGAACCGCGAGCATTACAGCGAGACATTTGAAGCGGATGTGGAATACGTGGACAATGACGAGTGGTTTACCAATCAGACACAGGTTCTGCAGCAGCCCGTGGCCGGATACCGCGAACTGATTGCGGATGTTCATTATTCCAACGATGACGAAGTTTCCAGAGAGATTGTCAAGCAGGACGTTTTAATGGAAGCGGTTCCGAAGATTGTGGAGCGGGGTACCATGATTCCGCCTACCTTTATCTGGCCGCTTTCGGGCGGACGAATTTCTTCGTATTTCGGCCGGAGAAAATCGCCTACCGCAGGCGCATCCTCCTATCATAAGGGAATTGATATCGCAACACCGACCGGTTCAAGCGTATACGCATCCAGCGGCGGTGTCGTTACCAGTGCGGGCTGGAACGGCGGATACGGTTATGCCGTTGTAATCCGTCATCCGGACGGACATTCCACCCGGTACGGACACTTAAGCAAGATTCTGGTTTCCGTCGGACAGTCGGTTTCCCAGGGACAGACGATTGCGAGATCCGGATCGACCGGTGTCAGCACCGGACCTCATCTGCACTTTGAAATTATCGAAAACGGTGTGCAGGTGGATCCGCTTCCGTTCCTCCGATAAAGGGTATCATAAAAACGAAATACACTTCACTTTGGCAGGTGTTTTTGTGCCAACTGCCGAAAAAGAAACGATAAAATTGCATTTTACAAAGAAGTAGGATATAATTATTCCGTTAAAGGCGGAGGATTTCATGGAAAAATATATTATTAAAGGCGGAACTCCTTTAGTCGGGGAAGTGGAAATCGGCGGAGCCAAGAATGCTGCGCTGGCTATTTTAGCCGCTTCCATTATGACGGATGAGACCGTACTGATTGAAAATGTGCCTGATGTGCGCGATACAAATGTAATGATGCAGTCCATGGAAAGCATCGGCGCACAGATTGTAAAGCTGGACCGTCATACCTATAAAATCAACGGTTCACGCATTCATAATCAGGTTATTCTGAATGAAGGAATAAAGAAAATCCGTGCATCCTATTATTTAATCGGAGCACTTCTCGGCAAGTACCGGAATGCGGAAGTGCCTCTCCCGGGCGGATGCAACTTAGGAACCAGAGCCATTGACCAGCACATAAAAGGCTTCAGAGGCCTCGGTGCAACGGTGAATGTACGTCACGGTTCCGTAATTGCGCATGCGGAGAATTTAAGAGGTGCACATATTTTTATGGATAAAGTTTCCGTCGGCGCCACGATTAATGTTATTATGGCCGCGGTTATGGCGGAGGGCAGAACGGTAATCGAAAATGCAGCCAAAGAGCCTCACGTGGTAGATCTGGCAAACTTTTTAAACAGTATGGGAGCCAATATCAAGGGCGCCGGTACCGATGTAATCCGTATTAACGGTGTTCCGAAACTTCACAAAACGGAATATACGATTATTCCGGACCAGATTGAAGCAGGAACCTATCTGATGGCAGCTGCGGCAACGCAGGGAGATATTACCGTAAAGAACGTAATCCCCAAGCATTTGGAGTGCATTTACGCAAAACTCAGCGAGATCGGCTGTCAGGTTCAGGAATCGGACGATGAGGTCCGTGTTGTGGCAACGGGCAAACTCGGAAATACCCAGGTGAAAACACTTCCCTATCCCGGATTTCCGACGGATATGCAGCCTCAGATGACGGTGATTCTCGGTATGTCTCAGGGAATCAGTATCGTTACGGAAAGTATTTTTGACAACCGTTTCAAATATGTGGATGAGCTTGCCAGAATGGGCAGCGACATAAAGGTGGAAGGAAATACTGCCATTATTACCGGCGTGGATCGTTATACCGGAGCAGAAATTGCGGCACCGGATCTTCGTGCGGGAGCGGCACTGGTAATCGGTGCACTGGCAGCGGAAGGCGAATCCGTGGTGACGGATGTCCGCTATATCCAGAGAGGATATGAAGATTTTCATCTGAAACTGGCAAAACTCGGAGGACAGATCGAACTTGTGGATGTGCCGGACGAGAACGAGAATAATTATACGGAAACTTCTTTCGGCAAAGTTGTTTCCTGACGGAAATAAAATGAGCAGTAAGCATTTTCCGGCAGAAGGAAATATGATAACAGAATAGTTAGTGTTTCTCTTATTCAGAGTGGTGGAGGTACATAGGACCTGTGAAGCCACGGCAACCCCCGGGATGGGAAGGTGCCAACCTGAG
>OMRN01000009.1 GCA_900313265.1 uncultured Lachnospiraceae bacterium
GTACGGCAGGGACAGGGTGGTCGTTTTAAAAGGAAATCATGAGGCGATGTTACTGGAATGGATTGATGAGTATAACAAGCCTGTCACGAGGGCCATGGAAGAACTGTCCTATGATTCCTGGCTGGAAACGGATGAACATTATCATTACAATACGTTCCGTACACTTGTAACCGAAGAACAGTTTCGTGAATTCGCAGATTTTTCCAAAACAGCTTCCTGCGCAAAAAAGAATGCCCAAGCAGTCAAAATGGTACTCGCCAATTCCGGAGAACTGATTAAATGGATACGTTCCATGGAATTGTATTATAAAACGGATAATCAGATTTTTGTTCATGCGGGTGTTGATGAAGAAGCGGAGGACTACTGGGAGTGGGGAAGCGGAGAAGAGATTTTTCTATGGAAGTTCCCGGCAACCACGGGAAGATTTTTAAAGACCGTAATTTCCGGACATACCGGCACGGCTTCCCTTGCAAGGGAAAAATCGTTTCACAGTATTTTTTATGACGGAGAGTCGCATTATTATATAGACGGTTCGGTTTATAAACACGGAAGACTGCTGCTTTTCGGATATGACGAAATCAACAGGAAATATTACCAGATTGAGAAACGGGGAAAGTTTGAGGTTGAGAAGTATTAGCCGGTACCGAAAACGGCGGAGGTTGTATAAACGCAATATTTTTCTTGACAGCGGAAAAATATAAGGATAAATTATAATCGTTTTTTAGAGACAGACGTGTTTTATTTGTAAAAAAGGAGAGAGTTTATGAGAAAACAGTTTTTGTTTGTGTTAACGGCTGTAACGGCTGCCGTAATGCTTGGCGGCTGCAACAATACAAAAAGTAACACGGGTACGAATACGAACACAACCACGCAGGTTACGGAAACGACGGAAGCGCAGCCGGCTGCGGGCGGAGAATACAATATACTGGTTGTGGATGAAAACGACAATCCCGTTCCCGGTGTAATCGTACAGTTCTGTACCGATTCGATGTGTAATCTCGGGAAAACCAAGGAAGACGGTATTGCCGTTTTTGCGGCTGAAACCCCGGGGGCATATACAATACATATACAGGGAGTTCCGGATGGATTTGCAGAGGATGAAACCGAATATGTGACGGAAGAATCATACGGGCAGCTTAAGCTGGTGTTAAAAAATCTTTCTTCGACCGGTTACGGGGATGTGCTTAAGTTAAAAAATGTGGGAATTGAGTTTACGCTTCCCGAAGAAATGAAGAATCTGAAAGGTGTACTTGATGTAACTGCGGCACCGTTTGATGAAGAAGGAAGAGTGTATGTGAATCTTTCTTATCTCGGAAGAAGCCGCGAGGAAAATAACGAGTTTAATAAAAAGTGGGTTAATATAAACTATGATGATGAAGAAGAATTTGCTGCCTATATGGCGGATGCCGAATCGTTCTACAATACGGTAGGCGCCCAGCTCTTTTATATTATCGGAACGAACCACGGAGAGACCGTTGACGAAATCGGAAATCTTATGGTTGGAGAAAAAGCGCTCAAAGAGATAACAAAAGACCCGGTTGCACTCGGTAAAGCAGGGGAATATGAATACTTTCTGCTTCCGGTTGATATGGAAAAACTGGGCGGAGTAAAAACCGGAGATGCCCCGCAGGAAATCATTGATGAGTATAATGCCATGGCCGGTTTAAGTTCGGATGAACTGGCTAAAAACATCAGGGTTCTGGGAATCATGAAAGATGCGGATCCGCTTAAAGTAGGTGATACAATCTCGTTTGATGCCATCGGTTTTGACGGTAACAAAGTAAACAGTGCCGATATTTTTGCCAAAAACGATCTGACGATGGTAAATCTTTGGGGAACCACGTGCCACTGGTGCATCGAGGAGATGCCGGACGTTGAGAAATTAAAGGATGATTTTGCGGCAAAAGGATGCGAGATTATCGGAGTCTGCCAGGATGCGGATTCAAAGCTTGATCTTGCAACTTCTCAGCTGGAAGCATGTGGAGTAACTTATAATAATTACTACGTTGACGGTTATCATAATTCCGTATTCAATATTAGAGAATACCCGACAACTTACTTTGTTGATAAAGACGGAAAGATTCTTGCCATTATTGTCGGAGCCGAAATAGATAAATATAAGACGACCGTTGACGAGCTTTTAGCGGAATAATCGTATTTTCCATATGAAATTCGAATAACGGTAACCAAAGACAGATATATATCTGAGTGGAAAGACAGGACCGGAACGATTTGTTTCCGGTCCTTTTGAGTGAGGAATACATATTCTGAACGGGTATACCGGATCCGTTCATTTATGTTAAAATGGAAATCGGGATATCAAAAAGAACATATCCGGCGCGAAACAGAACATTGTAACGGAATTCGGATTTAGAAAGAAGAGGGTTTATACGATGAATATCCTTATATTAAACGGCTCCCCTACCGGAAAAGACAGTTTTGCAACGGGCATCGCACCGTTACGATAGGCAAGCCTGTTGCGTACCTGGTTGACGGAAAGCTGGATGCGGAAGAAAACTTAAGACTCCTGATGGAATCAAGAGCGCAGGTTGGCGGGAATGCGCTTGCCGGCATTGCCACCAATCAGTCCAATCCGGACGGGGAAATCGATAAACTGGCGGAAACGCTTTGTTATGTAATTGCGGAACAATATCTTCCGCCCAGGAACTTCTACGGAGTAGGCGGGATGAAGATTTTCCGGGATTTAATCTGGCAGATGCAGGGACTGATGCGCGAAGATCATAAATTCTATAAAGAACATGATTTTTATGATTTTCCGCAAAAGAAAAAAGGCACCATGCTTGCGCTTTACCTGGTTGGTGCCTTGATGAAAAATCCGGAACTTCAAAAGAAGATGAACGGAAAAATGTCAGACGGAATGCTCATGCCGTATAAAAAGGTTTTAAAGGAAAAATGAATAATTATTTCTGCGGCATGCTTTCTTTCTCTGCGGGCCTGAAGCCTATTTTACCGCCAAAAACGGGTGTCTCCACTTTAAAGTATAATTCGGGAGTCTCCGGAGAAAGATTGATCACCGGCTGGGTGCTCTCTCTGAAAGTAGAGAGTGTAGCGTGGAGCTGATGTTCGCCGTAAGGTACTACGAGCTTGATGCTTCCCTTGTTTTTAATGTGGCCGAAAGGCTGACCGTCAACATAGAGTCCTAAACCGACTAACATTCCGACATAATTGCCCAGACGATAAAGCTGAACAATTCCGCAATTCTCGGCAGTATTCTCTTTTTGGCATGCCGGACAGACTGCTTTTGTTTCCTCACTGTCAAAAACATTTCCGCATTCACAACGATATCTGAAATTCATTTTTTATTCCCCCTTTCCTATAAAAAAACCGGAATATCAAAAATCCGGTTTTCTTAAGTCGGAGTGACAAGATTCGAACTTGCGACCTCTGCCTCCCTAA
>OMRN01000205.1 GCA_900313265.1 uncultured Lachnospiraceae bacterium
GCATGCGAAGATGCGTCGGTGTTACTTCCAAAAGTTCATCGGTATCGATAAAATCGATGGCCTGCTCCAGACTTAGGATTTTGGGCGGAACCAGTCTTAATGCCTCGTCAGCGGAAGAAGAGCGGGTATTGGTTAAATGCTTGGTCTTGCAGACATTTAATTCAATATCGTCCGTCTTCGGATTCTGGCCGATAATCATACCGGGATAAACTGTCTCGCCGGGACCGATAAAGAGCGTTCCGCGCTCCTGGGCATTGAAAAGTCCGTAAGTAACGCTTTCACCGCCTTCAAAGGCAATTAAGGAACCCTGCTTGCGGTACTGGATTTCGCCTTTGAAAGGACCGTATCCGTCGAAGAGGGTATTGATAACGCCGTTTCCTTTGGTATCGGTTAAAAATTCGCCACGGTATCCGATGAGTCCGCGGGAAGGAATTAAGAATTCCAGTCTGGTATATCCGTCCGCACCGGGTGTCATATTAATCAGTTCGCCTTTTCGCTGGCTTAATTTCTCGATAACGCTTCCCGTGCAGTCGTCGGGAACATCGATATAGGCTTTCTCCATGGGCTCTAAAAGCTTGCCGTTTTCGTCTTTCTTATATAGAACCTCAGCCTTGGAAACCGCGAATTCGTAGCCTTCCCTGCGCATATTTTCGATTAAAACCGACAAATGAAGTTCACCGCGGCCGGAGACTTTAAAACTGTCGGTGGAATCGGTTTCTTCCACTCGAAGGGAAACATCCGTGTTCAGTTCCTTAAAGAGCCGGTCTCTTAAGTGACGGCTGGTAACAAACTTGCCTTCTTTTCCGGCAAGAGGAGAGTCGTTAACCAGAAAATGCATGGCAATGGTCGGCTCGGAAATTTTCTGGAACGGAATCGGCTCGGGATTTTCCGGAGAGCAGATGGTGTCTCCGATATGCAGATCGGTAATGCCGGAGATGGCCACAATCGAACCGATGGAAGCTTCCTTTACTTCCACTTTATTTAATCCTTCGAATTCATAGAGTTTGCTGATTTTAACTTTTCTAACCTTGTCCGGCTCGTGATGGTTTACAATGACGGCTTCCTGATTCACTTTTACACAGCCGTTGTCCACTTTTCCGACACCGATACGGCCGACATATTCATTATAATCGATGGTGCTGATTAACACCTGTGTGCCGGCTTCCGGATCGCCCATGGGAGCCGGAATATAATCGATAATCGTCTCAAAAAGAGGCTTCATGTCTTTTCCTTCGTCTTCCGGATTTAACACTGCCGTACCGGCTTTTGCGGAAGCATAAACGAAGGGGCAGTCAAGCTGTTCGTCATCGGCGCCGAGATCCAGAAGAAGTTCCAGTACTTCGTCCACGACCTCTTTCGGCCTGGCTTCCGGACGGTCGACTTTATTAATGCAGCAGATGACGGGGAGTTTTAAATCCATTGCCTTGCTTAAAACAAAACGTGTCTGTGGCATGGGGCCTTCAAAAGCGTCTACCACGAGGATAACGCCGTTTACCATTTTCAGGACACGTTCCACTTCACCGCCGAAATCCGCATGTCCCGGGGTATCGATAATGTTGATTTTGGTGTCACCGTATGTAACGGCGGTATTTTTGGAAAGAATGGTGATGCCGCGCTCGCGCTCGATATCGTTCGAATCCATGACACGCTCGGCAACTTCCTGATTCTCCCGGAATACGCCGCTTTGTTTTAATAATTCGTCTACCAGTGTTGTTTTACCATGATCGACATGGGCGATGATGGCAATGTTTCGTACATCTTTTCGTTCCTGTAACATAAATGGCTCCTGTTCTTAAAAAGCGATGCGCGTTGCATCGGCGCAATACAAAAAAATCTTCATTTTTCCTCAAACCGTAAAAGTATAACACTTAACTTTAAGGCTTGCAATGGACACTTCAGTGAGATAATATAGAAATAGCGGGCATATTATGGGCGGTTTGAACAATTCCGGGCCCGCTCTGAAGAGTACGAAACCAAAGGGTACGAAACCGTATGAACGAAAACAGAAAAAAAGAAATACTCGGAATGGCCTGTCTGATTCTGGGAGGATTATTTATACTCGTCGGACTGGTTTTCTTTGTTATCAATAATTTCAACAATCTGTACGGAAAAAAAGTGCAGGCGACGATTTTATCGAGCGTTTCCGTTACGACATCGGACGGATCGCCGTTAACACTGATGGAACTGATGTATCCGGTCGGCGGGAAAAATATTACCACGACCTTTAACATGAACGGGAAACTCGAGGACGGTCAGGGATTTATCGTCGTATATTACGATGCCAGAAATCCGAAAATGATTATCGAAGCGGGCTGGTCATTCGAAACGCTGTTTTTAGCGATTCTCGGGGCGTTTGTTTTTATGCTCGGGCTGTATTATAAGGGAATTACGGATTTCGGAATCGTCGAAATGGATAAGCCGGGTGAGGATGCGCCGGAGCGGGTTAAGAAGACCTACGAAACGAAGGAACGTGTCGTAAACGGGCTGTTTCCTTCCATCGGAGCGCTGATTTTCATCGCGTTCGGGCTGGTAATGTTCTTTACAAAGCACAATCCGTGGATGTGGGCGTTTGTCGGGGCCGGCGGTCTTGCCTTCATTTATTTCAGCCTGGATATGGTTCCGGCCATGATTGAACTGCACAGACTGAATGTTGCGAAGAAATTCAAAGGAAATATCGTGGATACTTCGCTGGATGCCATGGAAAGCAAATCAAAGAAGAAAAAAGATAAAAAATCCGGGAAGGACTGATCGGGTAAAAGATGAACAATACGGATATACTGGAACTCAAAAAACGCTTAAAGAAAGAGAACTCCATTACCAGAATCAACGCAGCCTACGTAATCGGAATGGAGAAGAAAATACAAACGACGGTGGACTGCTATTTTTCCGATCTGGAAGAATCGGAACAGTTTAAATATCTCGAACTGATCAAAAAAGGATTTTCCGGCGTGCTCGGAAAAAATCTCCAGACACTTTCCTTTGTAAGGGAAGAAGGGGAAGAGAATGCAAAAGCCATGATGTCACTCCTTGCCTTAAGGGACAGCGAACTAAAAGACGAAAACATGCTGAATGCGTTCTATGAAAGCATCATCGAAACCTATGTATCTTTGACAAACTATCTGATTGTGATCATTCATGATGCGTATGATGTGGAAGTGATGGGTGCGGACCATGTCCTTCAGGGTGAATCGGAAGAGACATACTCCTATATTTACTGCATTATCTGCCCGGTGAATTTATGCAAGCCGGGGCTTTGTTATAACGAGGACGAGAATACCATCGCCGCCATCAAAAGGGACTGGGTTGTGGAAGCACCCGAGGTCGGCTTTCTGTATCCCGCATTTAATAACCGCAGCACGGATGTCAACGAACTGATGTATTACTGCAAGAATCCGAAGGAAAACCATCCGGAGTTAATCGAAAAGGTTTTGGGATGCGGCGAAGTGGCTTCCATGGATGAGGAAAAGGAAGTCTTTCATCAGATTGTGGAAGAAGTCATTAACGATACCAAAGAATACGATACCTTTGAACTGGTTCGAAATATTAACGACTGCCTGACAAAAATGGAAGAGCAGACGGTCAGCGCGGAACCCCTTACCATTGATAAAAACGGCTTAAGAGAGGTTATGCGTGAGTCCGGCGTAAAGGAAGAACATCTGGAAGTTTTCGATTCCCATTTTGATGAAGAAGCCGGGGAGGATACGGTTTTTAAGGTTGGAAACCTGCGCGAGAAGAAAAACATGACCATGAAGACGGACGATTTAAAAATCATGGTGAAGCCGGAGAGCGCGGATTTGGTAGAAGTTCGTATTCTGGACGGACGAAAATATATCGTCATTCCCATGAATTCGGATATGGAAATAAACGGCATCATGAAGCGGATTGTAGAGAAGATGTCCGAAGAGTAATGGCGCAGAATACAGCAGGGAAAAACAGTCATTGAGAAATGCAGTCTGAATATTGATAAAAAAAGTCAGGAGGAAACAGGGATGTTTATTGTACTTGCGGGGATTATCGGAGTTGCGATTATCGTAGCCGTGGTTGCGGCAATTTCTACGGTTGTTTCGACGGTCGGTTTTATTGCGGCCAGAGAGGAAGAAGAAAATTAATACGACCGGAAGAAAAACCGGGGATGGCAAAGAGAAGGGTATTATCCGGAAGGGTAAAGAA
>OMRN01000255.1 GCA_900313265.1 uncultured Lachnospiraceae bacterium
ACGTTCCTCTAAGAAATTCGAAATTTTGTATAAATCCTCGCGGAATGCATCGGCAGATGCATAAATCTCCTTGTACTGATGCGAATAACTGTGCATGGCAAGGGTGTGACCCTCGTTTGCGATACGCCTGTACTGATCATCATAACCGTCTTTCCCGAGTACAAAAAACGTTGCCTTTACATCATGGGCACTTAAAATATCGAGAATTTCATCGGTATAATCGCTCGGACCATCATCAAAGGTTAAATAAACCAGCTGTTTTCCGGGATATTTTTCTTCATCGGTTAAATGAAGCTCTACCAAAGAATCCGTTCCGTATTTTTCATCATCGTTTGAAGAATCCGCATTTGCTTCGGGTTTGGCCGATGCGGCCTGTTTTGTACGCATTTCGATTTCCAGTTTCGAAAGTTTAATTTCTTCCCGGAGCGTTTCGATGTTCTGATTCATTTTATAAAGCTTAAAAAGCAGAAAACCGCAGACAATATTGGGGACAATAAGAAAGAAAATCAACAGAAAAATCAAAATTCCCTTGATTCTCTTTACCCTTTTTCTGCGAAATTCACTATTGTCCGTACCTTCTTCGTACTCTTCGCTATCTTCTGTTTCTAATATTTCCTGATCGTTTTCCATAATTCTTATATTTCTGTTCTGTAATCCTGTATAAAGCAAAGGCAAAAATCACTATGCCTGTTTCCATCAAAAAATAGTACTTAATCTTTCGGTTAGGCTTAACCATTTTACCACAAAAAAAGCCAAATAAAAACAAGGAAAATTAAAATTTAAGAAAAGAATTTTTCCTTAAAATCGGGCATCACAAGCAGTTGTGGTAAGGCATATTTTTATATCAATTTATAGATTTACCGTGCAATCAGGCAGTGCAAAATAATCTCTGCGAAGTAACCTTATCGCGCAAATAAAACAGGGGCGGAATTTTCTCCCGCCCCTTAAATCATTCAAATGTGGATTACGAATTATCCCTGCATCTGTTTTGCAACTTCAGCAGCAAAATCTTCGTTCTTCTTTTCCATTCCTTCGCCTACTTCGAAACGAACGAACTTGGTAATAACAATGTTTGCATCAACGCTCTTTAAGTAAGCTCCGACGCTCTGCTTTCCGTCTTCCGCCTTAACATAAACCTGATCCAGTAAGCAGATTTCTTTCATATGCTTGGAAATACGTCCGTCTACAAGACCGCTGAAAATCTTATCGGCAAGATAAACTTCCTTGCCTTCCATAGCATGCTGAGCCAAAACAGCCTTGGCTGCATCGGATAAGAAGTTCGGAAGATAATTCATATTGCTCTTCTTCTCTTCGTAGATAGCGATATCTTCTTCGGTCCAGGTCTTCTCAACGATTGCTCTCTCAATTAACTTCTGTAAGATCGGCTTCGGAAGGGTGAACGGATCGTTTAATGCACTGTCAACAATGATTTCTTTTAACTTGGTGCTTTCTTCCTCGGAAATATCGGTTCTTGCGATATACTGGGGATTCATAGCCGCAATCTGCATTGCAACATTGGTAAGAGCTTCTTTTACGGCATCGCCGGAAGCACCGTTTGCTGCAACCAAAACGCCGATCTTTCCGCCGCCGTGAATATAGGATGCAACTTCATCACCGGTAACTTTCTCAAATCTTCTGAAGGAAAGTTTCTCACCAATCTGAAGAGTCTTCTCTGCAACAACTTCCTGAAGACCACGTTCAAGCAGTGTCTGAACGTCTTCTCCGTCCTTACCGCCTTCGAGTCCGGAAGCAAGTGCTCTGTTTGCTACATCCTGTACAAAATCCTGGAATACTTCGTTCTTTGCAACGAAATCCGTCTCGGAGTTTACTTCAACAACAACGGCGCTGTTTCCGGCAATTGCAACTCTTGCAATACCTTCTGCTGCGATTCTGCTGGCTTTCTTCTCAACTTTTGCTGCACCGCTCTTCTTTAAAACATCAACGGCTGCTTCAATATTTCCATCGGTCTCGGTCAATGCTTTCTTGCATTCCATCATACCTGCACCGGTCATTTCTCTTAATTCTTTAACCATTGCGGCTGTAATTGCTGCCATATCTTTTCTCTCCTTTTCTATAGTTATTTTAGATTTCTCCGGCTGCTTCCGCTTCTGCTTCGCCTTCGGCGCTTTCTGCTTCGATATCGGATAATACTTCACCCTGATTTGCTTCGATAACGGCATCTGCCATTTTTGCAACAATCAGTTTTACGGCACGAATTGCATCATCGTTTCCGGGAATGATGTAGTCAAGATCATCCGGATCGCAGTTGGTATCGGCAATACCGATAACGGTAATTCCGAGTGCATGTGCTTCATCGATGCAGATTTTTTCCTTCTTGGGATCAACAACGAAGATTGCATCGGGAATTCTGCTCATTTCCTTGATTCCGCCAAGGTTCTTCTCTAACTTGTCCCATTCTTTCTGAAGTCCGGCAACTTCCTTCTTGGGAAGTACATCAAATGTGCCGTCTTCGCTCATTCTTTCAATTTCTTTCAGTCTTGCGATTCTGGACTGGATGGTCTTGAAGTTGGTCAGCATACCACCAAGCCATCTTTCATTAACATAGTACATACCGCAACGCTCTGCCTCGGTCTTTACGGCATCCTGTGCCTGCTTCTTGGTTCCTACAAAAAGAATCTTTCCGCCGGCTGCGGCAATTTCGGAAACGGCATTGTAAGCTTCATCAACTTTGCCTACGGACTTCTGTAAGTCAATAATGTAGATACCGTTTCTCTCGGTAAAAATGTACGGAGCCATCTTAGGGTTCCATCTGTTGGTTTTGTGTCCGAAATGAACACCTGCTTCAAGTAACTGTTTCATAGAAAGTACGCTCATTTTTTAATCCTCCGTTTGGTTTTTCTTCCGCATGCTTAGCGTATTCGCGGGTAATCACCGTTTTTATTGTTTAACGGCACCAACTCCGCTCTTCACATGCGTGACTAATGCGCAACATTAGCATTTTAACATACAAAAACCCCTGTTGCAAGGGGTTTTTGATACTTAAACGTTATTTTAACCTTGATTTTTCGATATCCCAGCCGGCACAGACCGCTTTTTACGGACCGGTTTTAATCAGGATTCCGATCAGCCTCCGCAAAGTGCCTTGGCAATTTCATCGTAACTTGCTCCCATGGCGATTTCATGGTCTCCGACACGAAGTTTGTTGGAATAACCGTTGTCGCAGAGATATTTGTTGAATTCGGTAGCGCTCTTTACGAGTCCGGCCTGTTCACAAGCTGCGGAAACGCTTTCGGAATACTGTCCGCTCTGGATGGTGATGGTTACTTTCTTGCCGTTTGCCTCGCTGTCGCGTTTATTTCCTTCTTCCGATTTCTTCTTTTCTTCTTCCTCTGCCTTTTTCCTGGCTTCTTCTTCGGCTTTCTTCTTAGCTTCTTCCTCTTCGGCCTTCTTCTTGGCTTCTTCTTCGGCTTTCTTCTTTGCCTCTTCCTCTTCGGCCTTCTTCTTGGCCTCTTCTTCGGCTTTCTTCTTTTCTTCTTCCTCAGCCTTCTTCTTGGCTTCTTCTTCCGCCTTCTTGTCTTCTTCCGACTGTGCGGTCTCGGACTTGGTTTCTTCGGACTTGGCTTCTTCCGACTTTACCTCTTCCGAAACAGCCTCGGATGTTTCTTCCGATGTCTTCATTCCGGCAGGAACAATTTCCTCAGAGATGATTTTTTCCGATGTATCTTCGGCATTTCCGGGTGTCTGGTCGGTCAGTTTCACGGGTTCGGAAGTTAAGTATTTCTCCATGAATTCTTCTTCCGACATGTAACCGAGAGCCTTGGCTTTCTCAATTGCCTGACTGTCCGTAACAAGTCCGCCGGTCATTCCGACAATAAATCCAATGATTCCGGCTGCAAGAACACCGATTCCGATTCCTCGTATTAAATACTTTATCTTCACTTCTTTTTCCCTTTCTTGCTGTTGTTTTTCGAAGTCTGGGGCTTCGGTTTGGCGTTATTCTGATTTGAACCCGAAGCGGGTGCGGATGCGGGTTTTTCTTCCGCTGCGCCGTCCGTAAAGGACAAATCCTCATAACGGTCGTTCACCGGAGCGTTTTTCTTCTTGCCGGACTTCTTTCCGTTATTCTTATTCGATGCCGGTGCCGTAGTTGTCTTCGGTGCACTTGCCGGTTTACTATCGGCAGGCTTTGGCTCATCGGATAAATCCAGACCGCCTAAAAGATCTCTTTCAAGTTCTTCCACTGTCTGATTGGAACTGTCGGTAAGGTGAAGGTCGAATTTGTAATCCTTGTCCACGGCTTCTCTCGCCTTCTTCTTCGCCGCTTCGATTGCTTCGATATTCGCGGATGCCTCTTTCTTCGGCTCCGTTTTAACCGCAAAGGATGTCTTCGGTTCTTCCCCTATTCCGACAGGAAAACTCTCTTCCTCTTCTTTGCCGAGAAAGAAACTGCCGATGGTCAAAAGCAGTCCGACTACCATAAAAACTATAAAAAGTATGTTCATAGATTTCGGTATTCCTTTCTGAATTTTACGAAAATTATTTTACATAATATTACTAAAAAAATCAATACCTGTTATGGTTTCATCCATATGATTTTTATGTTTTTGCCCGATTTTAAAGGATTTTTTATAAAAAAATTATTAATTGATTAGTTTACATAATCTGTTATCCCGCATTTAGTCCCGGTTTTATGATTTTAAGAGTCGCGTCGGACTCCCGTTCTGCATTCCCAGGGCATATCACACAAAATACCCCGCAGCCAACTGCGGGGCATAAATTATTGTTAATATACGATCATATGATTACTTCGGGATGATCAATGGTACGGATGAGAAGATCTCCGTTTTCGGGATAAAAAATTACGGTTCGTCCCCGGTCTCCTCCGGTATCTTCCGCCATAATCGGAATACACTCTTCCCTTAATTTCTTCCGAACCGCTTCCACATTGTTTTTTCCGATTCTCATGGCCTCCGACTGGCTTTGGAAAGCAAACATCTGAGCCCCTCCGACGATTTTTGCGCGAAGGCGGCTTCTTACGGCTCCCTGAAGGGATAAAAGACGAATCAGTTCGTCGATTCCGGTATCGGCGAATTTATAAATGTTGGAATTATTTTTCAGTTTTCTGCTGTCGGGAAGCATGATGTGGGCAAGCCCGCCGATTTTTAAGCTGCTGTCCCAAAGACAGATTCCCACACAGGAACCCAGTCCCAGGGTTGTCAGTGCATCCGGGGCTTTGCACACTTTTATATCTGCCATTCCGACTTTAATGATTTCTTCCATCTTTTACACAATCCGTCTTTTATTACAATACGAATCAAAAATAGTTATCCGTTTTTCGAACTTTAAAGCCCGAGGCTGGTTAACATCCGGTCATAGGATTCGATATCCGGAACAAGAATAAGGTAACCGTCCGCCGCATCGGAGAAACGATTTTCGATTAAAAGCAGTTTATCGCACATCATTCCGAAATCAATGGCCGGAACGCTTAAAATTGCGCCTGCCATATCCATGCAAAAAGAAGGGACGGACGGATAAATTTTAAGATGCGTCAGCGTGGAAATCGCCGTCAGATACGAGGATGTGATAATATTCCCGATTTCCTTCAGTGCCGAAATTTCCATATCGGATAATTCTTTATTCACATCCCTGTCCGAATCGCCCATCAGTACACCGGCAACTTTTGCGGCGGATTCCTTTTTTAACATCAGCATCATGCTTCCGCTGACATCCCCATCCAAAAGCAGATAAATACCGGCCATAATCTGTTCTTCACCGCCGATGGCACTTCCCGCGTCCTTAAAATCAAGCAGTTTTACTTTCGGTACATATACTTCTACCGGACGTCCGAGCATCTGCGCAAGCGCAGACATGGCATTCCCGGCGCCGATATTGCCGATTTCGCCGAGTGCATCAAAATAATCCTCATTTTCGTGACTTAAATCAATTTTTGACATGATTCTTCTTACGTTTTCTCCTGATTTTCTTTTATA
>OMRN01000373.1 GCA_900313265.1 uncultured Lachnospiraceae bacterium
TATGTTCTGGGCATGGAGTCTTTGCTCGGAGAAGCGGTTCCCGAAGAAATCCTGCCGGATTCCATCCGAAGCATTCTCGAGAGCGACAAATGGAAACTGATGTTAATCAATTCCGAATACAAGGCGGCCAGTGATGATGTCAATCATCAGATTGATGAACTGAATGCCATTATGAAAAAATACGATCCCACAGGAATGATTATCGGAGAGGCACCTTGCATGAAGGATATGATTGAAACGACCGATCATGATTTCAAGGTGGTAAATGCGGTATCGATTCTGGCGATTTTTGTCATCATTGCAATGGTCGAAAAAAGCATTTCCCTGCCGTTTATTCTGATTGCGGTTATCGAACTGGCTATTTTCATTAATCTCGGATTACCGCATTACATGGGACAGAATCTGCCTTTTATCGCACCCATCTGCATCAGTACCATTCAGCTTGGCGCGACCGTGGATTACGCCATACTGATGACGACCAGGTATAAGAGTGAGAGGATAAAAGGCGCATCGAAAAAAGGTGCGGTCAAGACCGCTTTATATACGTCCATTCCGTCGGTTGTGGTTTCCGGCATGGGACTCTTTGCGGCAACCTTCGGGGTTTCGGTTTATTCGGATATGGATATCATCAAGTCCATGTGTATGCTGCTGGCCAGAGGCGCGGTAGTAAGCATGCTTTGCGTCATTTTTATTCTTCCGGCGTTACTTTATATCGGAGACAGGCTGATCTGTCTTACGACCGTCGGAATGAAGCATGCAGTGGTGGCAGACCAAGTTAAGAGAGAAAGAGAGGCGCATTAATCATGAAAAATAAAGTAGTAAGAGCACTTATCGCATCATTATCCGTAAGCCTGATTATGAGTATGACCGGATGTCAGATATTCGGCGCGGGAAAAGCGGCCGGGGAAGATACCAAAGCACTTGTCGAGGATGCTAGGATTACGCTGGAACAGACCAACCCGTATTTCGCAACCGCGAATGCAGACGGGAATCTAACCGGTGAAACCGTATACATTTTGTCCGATTCTGAGGGAAAAGTAGATAAAGTAATTAAAAGCGACGAAGTCACGCTCGACGGGGAAAAACTGTATGAACAGAAAGAAGTAAAAGAAAAACCTCCCGTGGATGTAACCGTAAGCTATTATTTCAAGGGCCGGAAGGTTTCTCCGGAAAGTATTCTCGGACAGAGCGGAGATCTGACCATTCGTTTTGATTATGAAAACAATACAAGACAGACCGTAACCGTAGACGGAAAAGAGGAAGAGGTCATCGTTCCTTTTACCATGATGACGGGGCTTATTCTGGATAATGAAACATTCCGGAATGTTTCGGCCGTCAATGCAAAAATCGTCGATGACGGTTCGAGAAGCATTGTGGTCGGATATGCATTTCCGGGTCTTCAGGAGGGACTGGATCTTTCCGAGGATGTATTTAAAATTCCGGAATATGTGGAAGTCAAAGCGGATGTTGTGGATTTCAAAATGACTTCTTCAATAACACTTGCCAGCAATGATCTGCTTCGTGAGAAGAATGAAGAGGGAAGGGAAAAAATCGATACACTCGAAAAAGATCTGAATGACGATTTGGAAAAACTGACCGATGCCATTTTGAAACTGGAAGACGGTTCCGGACAGTTATGCGACGGCCTGACAACTTTAAATGACAAAAGCACATCCCTTTCGGACGGTGTCGGAAAACTTGCGGACGGGGCCGGAGCCCTTTCGGCCGGAACGATTGAACTTCAAAACGGTGCAGGAAGTCTTTCGGATGGTATCGGGTCACTTCAAAACGGTTCGGCGGCACTTCAAAATGGTGCGGGGGCTTTGAAGGACGGAATGGCCTCACTTCAGAGCGGAGCCGGAAGCCTTAAAGCGGGCGCGGGCAGTCTTCAGGAAGGAGCGGCAAAATTACAGACCGGAGCGGGAACGCTTTGCGAAGGCGCTGCATCGCTTTCGGACGGAGCGGCCGCACTTTATGACGGAACCGTCAAAATCCAGACAGGTGCAGCTTCTTTGGAGGACGGATTAAAACAGCTTTCGTCTAATAATGATCAATTAAATAACGGAGCAACCGCGATTTTTAATTCGCTTCTGTCACAGACAGGTGCAGCTTTAAAGGATGCCGGAATCGGAGATGTGAATCTGACCATTGAAAATTATGACGAAGTACTTGAAGGAATCATAAAGTCCCTCGATCCGGATAATGCATATGCGGCGGCAAAAGCAAAGGTGGAAGCGGCTGTGGATGCCATGGGCGATAATTTATATCTGGCGTATTTAAAGCAGAATGAAGATGCTCTTTATACACAGGCGGTTGCTTCTCAGATTACGGACGAAATGGTTTATGAGAAAATGAAAGAATTATCCGGACAGGAAGAAGAACCGGCAAAGAATGATGAAGAGGTAAACAGCGAAGATAAGAATAACGATTCGGATACGTCGAAAGACTCCGAAGGGGATAAAAACGTCGATAAAGAAAATGGTGTCGATACCGGGAAAGATTCTGAAGGAGAGAATAAAGCCGGTGAAGAAAAAGATACCGGGGCATCAAAGGACATGGATGGGGATTCGGATACAGAGAATAAAGAAAACGACAGCGAAGAAGATTCGAACGATTCCGGTACTCCGGGTTTTGATGAAGTAAAAGCAGCCATGATCCGTGCGGGTGTGGAAGCGTTAACGGACGAACAGAAATCCGCTATTTTAAACGGGGCACTCTCTTCGTTAAGTGAGGAACAGAAATCAGCTATAAAAACGGCCGCGATTGAGCAGCAGATGAATTCGGATGAGGTGCGTTCTGCTTTGGAAAAGGCATCTGCGGGAGCTGCACAGATTGCAGCACTGAAAGGACAGCTCGACTCCTACAAAGCATTCTATAACGGTCTTTTATCGTATACATCCGGCGTATCTTTGATATATAAAGGCGCGACTGAGTTAAAGAGCGGAACGGACTCTCTTGTAAGCGGAAGCGCAGCCGTAAAGGACGGAAGTGCTAACCTGAAGGCCGGAGCAGACAGCCTGAAGGGAGGAATCGATCAGTTAAAAGCCGGAACAGACAGCCTGAAGGGTGGAACGGACAGTTTGAAAACCGGAGTGGATAAGCTCTGTGACGGAAGCGCTGCACTGAAAGCGGGAACGGACAGTTTAAAGAGCGGTGCAGACCGTCTTGCGGGAGGTGCCGGACAGTTAAAGGGAGGCATTTCAAGACTAAGCGGCGGAGCGAATGATCTGCATAACGGACTTAATACCTTAAAGGACGGAATTCCGGCACTCATCGACGGAATCGGCAGACTGAAAGACGGAGCCGGACAGTTAAAGGACGGCATCAGCCGTTTTGATGAAGAAGGCGTTTCGAAACTGGTAGAAACCAAGGAAGACAAACTGGATAAGGTATCCGACCGAATTGAAATTCTGCGCCAGGCCGCACAGAACTACACCGACGAAACATTAAAAGACGGAAGCAGTGAAGGCGTAAAATATCTGTATCGTCTGGACGGTGTGGAATAAATTAGGCAGTATCATCCTTTCAATTTCATATTTTCCCCGTAAAACAGCGTTTCGCCAAATGCGGTCGCTGTTTTACGTGCGTTGAGTGATAAGCATTGCAAAAAAGCACAAAATGCACTAAAATAGGGAAAGAATTGTGAATGCATCTCGAAGGGAGATCACGAACACGGGAGGGGAAAAGATGGAAGAAAAAAAATCGGTTGTATTTAGAAGCATATTGGTCGGAATTTTACTTATTGTTTTGGGCATATTAGCCATTATTTTCAGGGCACCTGTTCTGGCAGCGGTAGCTACTATTTTGAAATGGGTTGTGGGCGGAATTTTAATTACAACCGGTATTTTTATGATTGTTGCCTTTGTCAGGGACAAATCCAAGGTGTATTCCCTGATTATCGGTATTCTGGCTATTATCGCCGGAATTTTAATGTTTATCTTTAATCTGGTTATCCTGCTGGCAGCTGTATTTATCGGAATTTCATTCCTGTTAAACGGCGGACTGAAAGTTCGTGAAGCGATAGCGGCAAGCAAAGTGAAAGCAAAAGCATGGTTTGTTTCGTTAATTATCGGTATTATCGATTTAATTTTAGGTGTGCTGGTTTTGATTTATCCGTTTGCGGCCGGAGTGGCAATCGGAGAAGTTGCGATTATCATTACGGGTGTCGGCTTTATCGTAACAGGTATTCTGGATATTACACACGGACTTCTTATTTCCAAATCATAAACGAAAACTATTCATTTCAAAAGTGAGGGAGCAGTCATGGGAGAAAATCTTACAGACGCGGATATAAAGAAAATCGAAGAGGAAATTAAATATCGTGAGCTGGAACTCCGTCCGAAACTTTTGGAGGATTTGAAGGAAGCCAAAGCACAGGGTGACTTAAGCGAGAACTTCGAGTATTACGTAGCCAAGCGTGAGAATAACAAAAATAACAGCCGCGTGCGCTATTTAAAGAAACTGATTGCCACGGCGAATATTATTGAGGATTCATCGAATGCGGATGAAGTGGGAATTAACGACCGCGTAACCGTCTATATCGAGGAAGATGACGAAGAAGCTTCGTACAGCATTACAACCGGGGTACGAAGCAATTCGTTAAAGGATATTATCAGTATTGAATCCCCGATGGGGAAAGCGCTTCTCGGCCGCAAGGCAGGGGAGAAAATCGAAGTGCGTGTCAACGATAACTACAGTTATTTTGTTGAGATTCGCAAAATCGAAAAGGGAGCCGGTGTATCCGGTGATATTACCATTTAGTCGGTTCAAGGGGTTACGAGTGTGAAAACTCTTTTAAAAAACGGTTTTATCGTTCGTGTATTCACGGACGAAATCAGCAAACAGGATGTTCTTATCGAAGATGACCGTATCATCGGCGTGGGCGATTATTCTGACGAAAGTGTCGATTCCGTTCGAGACATGTCCGGAAAATTTATCTGCCCCGGCCTGATTGACGGTCATATTCATATTGAGAGCACGATGCTTCTTCCCGAAGAACTGGCAAAAGTTGTCGTTCCTCACGGGACAACCGCGATTGTAGCGGATCCGCATGAGATAGCCAATGTCTGCGGAACCGAAGGAATCGAATATATGTTAAAGGCAAGTGAAGGATTGCCGATGGATGTATTTTTCACGGCATCCTCCTGCGTTCCGGCCACTCCTTTTGATGAATCCGGTGCCGTTCTTTCGGCGGATGATTTAAGACCCTTATATGATAATCCGAGAGTTTTAGGACTTGCGGAAATGATGAATTATCCGGGTGTTCTTGCAGGGGATCCGGATATTTTAGCCAAAATAAAAGATGCCAAGAAGGCAGGAAAGGTGGTGGACGGTCATGCTCCGCTTCTTTCCGGAAAGAATCTTGACCGGTATGTGGCTGCCGGGGTAAATTCCGATCATGAATGCTCAAACAATAAAGAGGCACTTGAAAAACTGAATGCCGGACAGTATATCATGATTCGAGAAGGAACGGCGGCAAAGAATCTTGCGAATCTGAAAATGTTGTTTGAATATCCTTACAATTACCGCTGTCTGCTGGTTACGGATGACTGTCATCCGACGGATCTTTTAAACGCAGGGCATATCGATCATATTATCCGCCTGGCTTCTTCACTCGGAATAAATCCGGTGATTGCCATCCGTATGGCATCCCTTCAGGCGGCGCAGTATTTCCGCATTCCCGATACGGGAGCCGTTGCCCCGGGCTATATTGCAAATCTTACAATCGTGGATGAGTTAAAGAAGTTCCATGTGACAGATGTTTATTCACACGGAAAGTTAGTACTCCGAAACGGAAAACTGGCGGAATTTGAGGCCCCGAAGGTTCCCATGGAACTTAAGAAAATGGTCCGGGAGTCGTTTCATGTGGAAAAACTGACCAGAGACGATTTTGTTTTGGATGAAGAAAACGGTTTATGCCGTGTAATCGGTCTTGTTCCCGGGCAGATATTAACCAAAGAACTTCACGAAGAGATTTTCTTTGACCGCAACAGCGGAATCGATGTCAGCCGTGATATTTTAAAACTTGCCGTTATCGAAAGGCATAAAGGAACCGGACATAAAGGTATCGGTTTTATCAAAGGAATCGGGATGAAAGAGGGAGCGATTGCCTCAAGCGTATCCCATGATTCCCACAACATCATCGTGATCGGAACAAACGATAAGGATATGGCGTTTGCGGCAAACCGCATCATTGAGATGGGCGGCGGAAACGTGGTCGTTAAAGGCGAAAAGGATATTGCCCGTATGGCACTTCCCATTGCCGGGTTAATGTCCGATTTCTCCGCAAAAGACACAGCCGGATTCAACGCAAGGGTCCGCAATGCGGTTTACGAACTCGGCACATCCATGGACGTGGAACCCTTCATGAACATGGCCTTCCTAAGCCTGCCGGTCATTCCGGCACTCAAAATGTCCACCGAAGGCCTCGTGGATGTCGCCAAATTTGAGCGCGTCTCCCTCAAGGTGTGAGGGCTGCTTCGGTATAGTCTACTTTACCGAATACCCTGACGCATGTGCTTGAAAGTTCCCCCTCGGGGACGCACTCTCGGCTCGGTTGCCTCACGTAGCGGTACATAAGGTTCGAAAATACCGAA
>OMRN01000120.1 GCA_900313265.1 uncultured Lachnospiraceae bacterium
CACATACCGTTTCGGTGATAAGCGAGTACGGAACGGAAGTGATGAAGGAAAGTGAGTATTTATGCATTCATCGTGAGAAAATGGATGTGGTAAGAATGCGCGATTTTATCCTTGAAAACGGGTTTGATCTGATCATTGATGCCACGCATCCGTATGCCATCGAAGTCAGCAGGAATATTAAAGAGGCAGTGAAAAACGGGGAAGCGGAATACATCCGCATTAAAAGAGAAGAGGATCTGATGATGTCCGAAAGCGGAGTCTGTTTTTATGCCACTCATGAGGAATGTGCGGCCCGGCTTTCGAAGGATTTTGGTGACAGTCCGGGCAAAACAAATGGAAACATTCTTCTTACCATCGGATGCCGGGAACTTTCCAAATACTGCATTGATGAATCGATAAAGGAAAAACTGATTGTCCGGATTATTCCCGATGAGACGAGCCTATCTTACTGCCATGAACTTGGAATCAAAGGGAAAAATATCATTGCCATGCAGGGACCGTTTAGTGTATCCATGAACGAGGCAATGATTGACATGTATGATATTGCCGCCGTTGTCAGCAAGCAAAGCGGTGCGGCCGGCGGATTCCGGGAAAAGGTGACTGCCGCAAGGAATAAAGGAATTCCACTTTATGTCATCGGAAGGGCGGAAGAAGAGGAAGAGGCACTTTCCGTAGAGGAAGCAAAAAAATATCTTTCGGATAAACTTCACATCGAAATACAGCATATTGAAATAAAAAAAGAAGCCGGGACGGAATCTTCACAGGAAGCAAGCATTGTGCTTTGCGGAATCGGAATGGGCGGAAAAGGGTGCCTGACCGAAGAGGTTTTACTTGCGGTAAAGGATGCGGATGTTTTAATCGGAGCGAAAAGAATGCTGGAGGCTTTTCCGGAATCCACTGTCCGTAAAGTGCCTTCTTATAAAACGGAGGAAATACTGGGCTTTATCAAAGACCACCCGGAATATCGAAATGCGGTTGTGCTGTTTTCCGGTGACAGCGGTTTTTACAGCGGAGCGGCAAAACTGAAGGCTGCATTATCCGAAGAAACCGCGAAGAAAACCATGAATGCTTCCGTAACGATTCTTCCGGGGATTTCCTCGGTTTCGTATCTTGCGTCAAAATGTAATTTAAACTACGAGGATGCACTGATTCTCTCCATGCACGGAAAAGAGCTGATGAATGCGGCAAACCGCGTAAAAGAGAATGCAAAAATTTTTCTGCTGCTGTCCGGTGCGGAAGATGTAAGGAATCTCGGTAGAAAAATCTGCGATGCCGGCCTTAAGGATGTCCGGATTACGATTGGAATGAATCTCTCTTATGAAGATGAACAAATCGTAATGATCACCCCGGAGGAGTGCGAAGAGTTTCAGGCGGAAGGAATTCTTACGGCTTATATTGAGAATCGCTCTCCGGAAGGAAGGATTCTGACACCCGGACTTAAAAATGAAGATTTTATCCGGGAAAAGGTTCCGATGACGAAGGAAGAAGTCCGGGAAGTGAGTCTGTCCAAACTGCATCTTACAAAAGACAGCATTTTATTTGATATCGGGAGCGGGACCGGTAGTATTTCGGTTGAGGCAGCAGGAATGTCGGACGATATCCGTGTTTTTGCGATTGAGTATAAAGAAGAGGCGGCCATGCTTACCGAAAAAAATGCGGAGAAATTCCATCTGGAAAATATCTGCGTGATTCGAACGAAAGCACCCGAAGGGCTGGATGATCTGCCACCGGCTACTCATGCATTCATCGGAGGAAGCGGCGGAAATCTCAAGGAAATCATGGATACGCTTTACAGGATAAATCCGGAAATGCGCGTGGTAATAAATGCAATCAGCCTGGAGACGTTAAGCGAAATAAAGGAAATTCTGAAACTTCCGTATGTATTGAATCCGGATGTGGTTTTGGCACAGTTTTCACATGCAAAGAATGTGATGGATTATAATCTGATGACTTCCGATAACCCGGTATGGATCTGCTCGTTTGATTTTAAGCCCATCGGATATTAATGC
>OMRN01000434.1 GCA_900313265.1 uncultured Lachnospiraceae bacterium
ATAACAACTTCTGGTTCTGCTGCAGGTGCTTCCGCTACAGGTGCATCCGCAAACTCGCTAACGGTTGTAAATCCGGTCACCGCCGCAAATCCCGTTGCTTCACTTTCGGTTTCAACAACCGGTTCTGTACTCTCTTCTTCCGCTTCTGTTTCCACGACGGAACTCTCAATCACCGGCTCTGCGGTTTCAATGACCTTATCTGTATCTTCCACCGGTTCCCTGACACTCATAAAGTCTGAGAGGGAAATCGCAGGTGTTTCTTCTGTCACTGCTGTTTCCTCAATTACTGTTTCCCCAGCTGCCGTTTCTTCAATGACTGAGGTTTCTTCCATTGCAGGTTCTTCACTCAGTATTTCTTCCGCTACCGGTGCCACAGTTTCTTCCGTCGCCGGTTCTGCCGCAACGGTCTCCGCTTCGGCCTGACCACCGCTCACCGTCTGTGCAAAAGCTTCTTTATCGAAATTCTTCGGCTTTCTGGTCGAATACAGACTGAAACCTTCTACTAAGGAAACCGGCTGTTCTTCTTTCTCGCCGGCATCTTCCGTATACGAAGGAGCCGGTGAAACTTCCACTACCGGAATTTCCGTAACCGGAGTTTCCACAACCGGAGTTTGCGTCGACTGATTCTGTATAACACTTGCCGTGTCTGTTTCAGGTGCACTCATCTGAAGCGTACTACCCTCCGGTTCACTCGTTTCAGCCGCTTTTGTCTCGGCCACTGCAGATTTCAAAGCATCCGAAAAGGATGGCGTGGGAGCAGGTGCACTCTGCTTCGGTTTTGGAGAAACAATCTTTCTGTCTTCCGCTCCTTCCAGCATTCTGGTAATACTCTGAATCGCTTCTTCCTGACGTTTAGCACGAAGTTTACGAATCGACTTCACAGTTGTCGTTTCGAAGTCGGATGTGTATTTCTGGATAGTCTTCTTCACCGGCTGTGCGGTCTGAGTCTGCTTACCGTCCGGTGTTGTGGAAGTCTTAACTCCGTTTTTAATTACCGCAATAACACGGGCATTTGCAAAAAGATCTTTCGGAACTTCGATATCCGAAATGTTCTTCTTTGCCGGAGGAGTATATGCCGGCTTGGTAATTTCCACTTTTGCAGCACCTGCCTCTGTTCCGGATGCGGAAAAATCTCCCGATGCGGCCGGTGCATTGCCCGTTCCTGCAAAGTCAGGCGTTTCTCCTGCATTCACTGCGGCAATGGCTGCTGCCAGAGCCTGCTGCTGTTCTTTGGCAATCGCTTCCTTACGGGCAGCGGATTCTAAGGATGCGGCAATGGCTGCATCCGCTTCCACCGTACCTTCATCCTTTTCGTCATATGTCATATCGGCATAGATATCATACATCGGAAGGTCGCTCTTTTGAACTTTAACAACAACTTCCTCTTCTTTCTTCGGCTCCAGTTCAGGCAGTTCGCGAAGAGTTTTGGCATTCATGGTCTCCCAGTCCGCCGTAATGCGAACCTTCGGACGGGCAAAGTTCTTCTTTCTCGGTCTTTGACGTTCGGATTTCTTCGGTTCTTCCGGAACAGGCTCTTCTTCTTTTTTCTTGAAATTGATAGAAGGTGCAATCGGCCGTTTTGCGCGTTCCTCTGCCTCGATTCTGGCTTTTTCCTCTTCCGTCATCGGTTTCGGGGTAAATACGCCTTTCGCCTTTTCGAAGGAAGGTCTCGGAACACTGACAACCATCACTTCGGGTTCCTCTTCCTGTCCCTTCTTCGGTTTAAAGGAGATTTCCGTCTTCAGTACTTTCTCCACTTTTTCCATCGTATAGGCAGCCGAAGTCTGATCTAAGAATTCTTTCTTTTCTTCTTTCTTCGGTACCAGGGAAATGATGGGTGCCACCGGATTATACGGTGTATCAAACGAAGCTTTCTTTCCCTTGGTTTCGTCTTCGGTAGGCATTGCAAAAAGATTACCGAAATCATTGGATTTCTGTACCGCACCATCGGTTTCTACCACGGGAGCGGCCGGTTCATCCGGCGTCGAAACCGATTCGGGATAAGGACTTTCCCCGTATCCTGCAGTGGGCGCACTCTCTTCGGGATATGATGTTTCATATCCGTATGTTTCGCCGTAATCTCCGCTGTATGTAGTATCATATTCCTCATTACGGGAAGCATAATCAGCATAAGGATCTTCATAACCGGGCTCTTCGTATCCGTATCCGCCGTTTTCGGCATACGGCTGTCCTGTATATGCCGGATCCGTATAAGCGGGAGCTGCATATCCCTCACTGCCATAAGCCGTTTCAGTACCGAAAGGCTGCCCGTAAGCAGGCGTGCCATATGTACTTTCCTCCGCCTGCGAAGGAACTGTTGTTTCAGGCACGGGATACTCTTCCATGGGCGGTTCGTCGTGGAAATATCTCGGTGTAAATACCGTGCCCGTTCCCGACGGTGCCGCACTTTCTTCTTTATTCGCAGGATTGAATTTAGCAGATCCAACTACGCTTGTAGTTGTTTCTTCCGCCACATTATTCTCTTCCGTCAATACAGTCTGCGGTTCGGTATACACAGGTTCTTCCACTGCTGCGGATTCCGCATATGCTGTTTCCATGGTCGCAGGTTCTGCTGCCACAGGTTCGATGTATACACTTTCAGTGACTTCGGACTGAACTTCCGCAGGCGCACTGTATACACTTTCGCTTACTACAGGTTCTTCTTCTGCAGGTACACTGTATACGGTATCACTGAATTCAGGTTCCGTTACTACGGGTTCGCTGTATACTTCTTCGGTGACTTCAGGTTCTGCTACCGCAGGTGCAATGTATACTTCTTCAGTAACTTCAGGTTCTGCTGCCGCAGGTGCACTGTATACTTCTTCACTGATTTCGGGTTCTGCTGCTACAGGTTCGCTGTATACGCTTTCACTGACTTCGGGTTCCGCTGCCGCAGGTTCGCTGTATACGCCTTCGCTGAATTCAGGCTGAACTTCCGCAGGCTCACTGTATGTTTCTTCGGATACCACCGGCTGTTCAAATACAGGTTCCGAAGCGGGTTCAACCATAACTGCAGGTTCGGTATAAAGTGTCTCGGATGCTACTGCTTCGCTTAAGACCGGTTCTGCCATGGCTGCCACAGTTTTTACTTCTTCCGCTGCCGGTTCGGTATAAACCGCTTCGGCTGCTGTCTCTTTGCCGGCAACAGGTTCCGTAACCGCAGGCTGCTCCGCTGCCGGTTTTGTGCTTAATGTGCTTTCTTTTTTCACCGGTGCGGATCCGACAACATAGGTATCCTCCGGCATGGTGGATTTGTTATGAACACCGCTCGGTTTTCTTCGAATCGGAGGTGTGGGCGCGGATGAACGGTCAACACCCGGATCCTGATAATTGGAGCGGACCGGAACGGCGGGAGTCCGATAGGAACCGCGATCCGTATCATCGTTGTCACCGGATAAAAGTGCATAGTTAACGGCAGGATTGTTTCCACCCTTCGGCTTTCCGATGCTTCGTCTGCTTAACCGGTCACGGATGGACATCATCGGATTGAAGCTCTTTTTCTTACTCTCTTCTTCTTTTGCCGCAGCAACCGCTTCGCCTAACGGATCCGAAGCTGCCGGTTTGTTATCCGCCGCACCCTCCACATAAATCACCGGTTTGGAATGCTCACTGTCCTCCACGGTCGGAATAACTCTTTCGTTATATTCCCGGGACATATTAACCGACCAGACTTTTGTCTTGTCCGTTTTTCCGCTCATGATGGTCCGGACGGTTTCGAAAGCCGTCATCATTGTATGGTCCATATTGTTATAACGATGCTGGCCGTTTCGTCCGATGCAGTAAAGATTCGGATAATTATCCAGATATGTCCGGATTTCATCGAATCTGGAATAGGTATCGAAATATGCGGGATAGGCTTTTTTCACCATCTCTTTGTGGAAATCCAGAATCTTCGGAGGATCATCGATGATACCCATCTTGATGAGTTCCGTTACGGCAAGGGTCTGCCACTGGATATCACTCTGATTCCAGTAATAATCCCCTTCATTGCAGAAGTATTCGAGTCCGATCCACGCTGTTTCGTCCGGATTGCTTACCATATACGGCGACCAGTTGTTATAAATCTGGATGCGGCCGAGTTTGACTGTGGTATCCTGAACATAAATCCAGCATTCCGGAACAAGATTATTCAGCGTTTTGATTTTGGTCGTATTCTGGATTTTAAGAGAAGGAACCAGAATTCCCAAAACAACCAGGTCGCGGTAAGGCAGTCCTTTTGCGGCATCTTCCACATTAAAAGGCACATGCTTCATACCTGCAATTAAGTCTTTAACCGGCATGGAAGAAATAACGATATCCGCTTCGATGGTCATTTCTTCCCCGTCTTTGATATAATTAACGCCCTTGATAACGTTATTCGCTGTTTCAATGCCCTTTGCCTTACAGCCGAACATAATTCTGCCGCCCTTTTCCTCAAAGCGCTTGGCTGCGATTTCCCAAAGCTGGCCGGGACCTAATTTCGGGTACAGGAAATCATCCGACAGCGAAGTATTCGCGTCGCCCATATCCTGTTTCCCTTTGCGGTTGGATGTATCTTTTAAGATGGAGGATATCGTAAGGCCCTTCATGCGCTGGGCACCCCAGTCCGCACTGATCTGGGACGGATGACGTCCCCAGAGTTTCTCCGTATATCCTTCAAAGAAAAGCTGATACAGCTGTTTGCCGTAATGATTCACGTAAAATCCTTCCAGATTGTTCTCTTTTTTCTTAAAAATCGAACTCTCCAGATAGGAAAATCCGGCCTTTGCCGTCTGGCCGAGACCCATATTTTTGATGGTGGTACTGTTAAGTTTTACAGGGTATTCAAAAAATTTCTCGTTAAAGTAAATGCTCGAAATTCTCTTCCGGACAAGCATTACCTCGTCTTCGAATTCCGGATCCGGTCCGCCGGGGGACGTCTGCACATACCGCTTTAATTTGCGGTCATCATACGCCGGCTGCCCCTGTTTGGAAAGAATGTCTTCCCACCAGTTCTTTACTTCCTCACTGTTTGATATAAAACGGTGACCGCCCAAATCCATGCGGTTTCCGTTATGTTCCACGGTTTTGGCGATTCCGCCGACCTGGTTACTTTCTTCAAGAATAACGACTTCGTAATCCTGCGATTTCTTTACAAGCTCATATCCGGCTGTAATTCCGGCAGGTCCTGCCCCAATGATGACAACTTTCTTCATCCCGACTGTAAGTCCTTTCTTTCCCCTTAGTTTGTATAATCCTTCCTGATCCGGCTATTCTTTCCCGGATTTGTTTTTCTCCTTTTTGCCTTTGGCCTCCGGCTGTGTCTGTTCCTTCATTTCATCGACAATTCGCTCAATTAACAGTTTCTTGATAAAAATATCATAGCTTAGCAGACACACATAAGAAAATAACTGAAGATATTCCCGATCTTCCTTCGGTACGTCCTCAAAAAGCGTCAGGGAGGTTTCGTACTTCGCATAAAGATCTTCTTTTAATCCGTCCATACGCTGTTCCCCGGCCGCAAAAACCTGATCGTAGATTTCCTGCATGGACGGAGCTGCTTCTTCCGAAAAATACTGTGCTGTCAGCGGCGCTGTCAGAACCTGAATGTCTCCGATGGACATGATGTTCTTGAAATAATAAATCAGAATCAGAATCATCATATGCTCCTTGGAGTATTTCTTCTTCTCCGGCGGAGGAATCAGATTATTCTTCGCATAATTATTTATCATTGTTTTGGTAAAAATGGGTTCTTTAGATTCATGATCCCTTCTTGAATACTCGAGTTTATCATTCATGAAGGTGGTCACCTGATCCATATACAGACTGATATTGGGGATTTCCGCAGACTTCATCTGCATGATATCTCCCATTTGTTCCAAGATAGAATTCAGGATTTCTTCTACATCGACCGACATGTAACCCGCATCCTCCCCATTTAGCCGACATTCCTAAAAATTATATACTATTTTCCGATAAATGTAAACCAAAATACCCTCTTATTCTTTCCGTAAAAAAGGCCGTTTTGATTTTTAAAATCATTTCGTCCGAATACCTTTACAAATCCCGCTCCCGGTGTTAAAGTATTTATTATGTTAAAGTGTTAAAGCGTGAAAATTTTACAGTGTGAAAGAAACGGGTAAAACGCTTTACGGGAGGGGAAAATGAATAATAAAATCAAAACGGAAGCCGTAGACCAGCTGTTTGACGCATTCTTAAAACTGGAAACCAGAGAGGAATGCTACAATTTTTTTGAAGATTTGTGTACGGTAAACGAACTTTTGGCACTTTCCCAGCGCTTCGCCGTTGCCAAAATGCTTGAAGAAAAGAAAACTTATCTGGAAATTGCCGAGAAAACCGGCGCCTCCACCGCCACCATTTCAAGAGTCAATCACTCACTTAACTACGGCAGTGACGGCTATGAACTGATTTTTAAAAGATTAAAAGAAGAAAACGGCTGATTTAAGTCAGCCGCTGATTTCCATCACATCCATGGGATTGATATATTCATCATCATACATAATCTGATATCCCACATGGGATGTTATAAAATTCACTTCAAAGAGGAGCTGACCCTGTAAGATGTCATCTCCTTCTTTTACTTTCGGGGCATCATTATAGCGATACACAGTCTTATATCCGTTGCCGTGATCGATCACTACTTTCTTTCCGAAATCGACATCATCCTCGATGGAAACGACCGTGCCGCTTCCCGCCGCCATAACCTTGGCTCCGTGATTGGCCCCGAAAATAACCATCTGCGAAAGATCCTTCTTCCTGGCAAGTTCATACTCATCGGGTTCCTCTTCCGTTTCTTCTTCCGGTTCTTCCGCTTCTGCCGGCTGTTCCTTGATGGTAACCTTTCCGGTAACCGGCAATCCGTTCGGATAGTGCTTGATGGCTTCCTCTTCTTCTTTGGCAATCTGTTCGGCCACCTGATTGGAAAGCAGCGTAACCTGCGCTTCCAGATCATTTTTCTCTTTTTCGGACTGTATGGCCAGTTCGTCTTTCTGCGCCTTTAAAAGGTCGATTTCCGCTTCCAGCGATTTAATCTCGGAGCGAGAAACAATAAAAAGCGCGGCAAAAAGCGCACAAAGTGCGAAAAGCACCACAAATAAAATGCGCTTGTGAGCCTTGGCAAACTTTATTCCTTTTTCCGCAGTCTGATCGATTTTATCTTGTTCCATAATTTTCGGTCAAAAATTCCATGGCTTCTTTGTATCCTCCGAAGCCTTTTCCCATAACGGTCTTAACACAGTACTCGCGCACATACGAAATCCGGCGAAAATCATCTCTTTTTGAAACATCGCTTATATGAACTTCCACCGTCGGAATGCTGACTGCCTTTAATGCATCGAGAATTGCCACGGACGTATGGGTATAGGCTGCCGGATTAATGACGATTCCGTCTGCCTTCCCGTAGGCCGCCTGAATGGCATCCACAATCGCTCCTTCGTGATTCGACTGAAAAAACGACACTTCCACACCGAGTTCTTCTGCCGCATCCTCGCAGAATTTCAGCAAATCTTCATAGGTTTCGGTTCCGTATATATTCTTTTCCCGGATGCCGAGCATATTAATGTTCGGTCCGTTTACAATTAAAATTTTCATTCTTTCTTACCGGCTTTCCTGATTATAAATCCTGCTTAAGTGTTAATCGGTTATGCAAAGCGCGCGGATTTCTTCCACACATCCTTTCACATCCCCTTCTTTTATTTCGTATATCACATCCGCCGCACTTTCATACAAAGACTTTCTTTTTTCGTAAAGTGCTTCGATTGCTCCCTCTCCCATGGAAAGCGGTCTTCCTTCCGAGGAAAGATTTCGGATGTCTCGTTTTATGTAAACCACTTTTCCGTTCTGTTTTAAAGCATCCACATTGACCGGTCTGGTTACCACTCCGCCACCGGTGGCAATCACCATGTGATTTAGCAGCGAGATTCTTCTTACGGTCTGCATTTCCTTTTCGCGAAAAATCTCTTCCCCGAATTTTTCAATACATGCCCCGGGTGTTATTCCGTGCTCTTTTAAAAATTCCTCGTCGGTATCGACAAAACCGCGTTTCATCGACTCCGCCAGTGCCTTTCCGAGCGTGCTTTTGCCGCTGCCGGGCATTCCGATTAAAACGATATTTTGAAGATTTTTATATAAATCCCGCTCTACCCGCTCTCCGTCCATGGATTGCGGATTTTTCCCGAAAAGAACCTCAGCTTTAAGCGCCTGCATGACGAGCATATATAATCCGTTCGCTGCGGGTATTCCCCTCTTTGCGGCCTGTGCAACAAGCTTTGTACAAAGCGGATTATAGATTACGTCAAAAACACCCTTCAGATTCATAAACGATTCCGGTCCGACCGGCATTTCGTCCGCATGCGGAAACATTCCGACCGGCGTTGTATTTACCAAAATCTCCGTATTATTATAAATGTCGCTTCCGATGGAATGGATGGGCAGAACTTCCACATCTTTTCCGGCCATGACCGCTTTTGCTTTTTCGGTATTTCTGGCAAGAACCGTAATCTTTGATGCATGCTTTTCCTTCAGCACGTAAGAAGCGGTTTTGGCGGTTCCGCCGGATCCTAAAATCACGGCATTTTTCCCGGAAAAATCGGCATTTTCCACGCCAAGCGCCCGGTCCATCATTTTTGAGAGGCCGTAGGCATCGGTATTGGAACCGTAAAGCGTTCCGTTTTTATTGACAATCGTATTGACCGCACCGATTTCTTTTGCGGCATCGTCCAGTACGCAATACGGCATAACATCCTGCTTATAGGGAATGGTCACATTCAGTCCGAGGAAATTCTTTTCCGTAAGGAACGCATCAAGCCCCTCTCTCGGAATCTCTTTTAAGACATATTCCGGATTTCCGAAAGCAGCATGAATCGGTACGGAAAAACTGTGACCGAG